>JBGQGN010000225.1:0-6522 GCA_041497395.1 Methylomirabilia bacterium | reverse complement strand
CGCTGATCTCAACGCCGGTTGTCGGGCGCGGGGCGCTGTGCTAGTGTTCACAAGCGTCCCTTACCACCCCTCGGAGAGCACGGGTGTGAGCGCAGCCGAACCGGGCCAGTCCGATCGACGGTGGCTCCGGCAGCTCGGGGCCCTCAGCGGGGTGGGGCTCACGCTGGTGATCTCCACCGTCCTGGGCCTCGGAGGGGGCATCGCCCTGGACCGGTGGCTGGGGACTGCCCCCTGGCTCATGCTGGTGGGGCTCTTGCTCGGCATCGTGTCGGGCTTCGTCAATCTCTTCCGCGCGGCAGGGATCTTCGGGCGCGAGGGGGGGCAGGCTGAACGTGACCGCTCCGACTGATCTTGGCCGCGGGGTCTGGCTCGTCGCCGGGACGCTCGGGCTCGGGCTCGCCGGCGCGTGCGGGCTCCTGCGCGGGCCCGCGGACGCCATGGGCGCCCTGCTCGGAACTGGCCTGACCCTGCTGAACTTCGGGGGACTCACCTGGGCCGCGGAGCGCGCCCTGGCCGGGGGCGCGGCCTCGCGCCCCGTCTGGATCGGGGCCAGCGGGCTCCGCCTGGGGTTGCTCGGGTGCGTCGCGGGCCTTGCCGTCACCCAGACCGGGGTCGGCCTCCCAGGTCTCCTCCTGTCGCTGACCCTCGTCCCGGTGGCCGTGATCCTGGCGGGCCTCCGGGCTGCGCGGGTCGCCTGAGGAGACGCCGGTGCACGCGCTCGAGCCCCCCGTCTTCAACACGTTCGGTCTCCCGCATCACGTGGCCTTCGCATGGCTGGTGATGGCGATCCTCATCGTCGTCGCGTACCTCGTGCCGCGGCGGCCGGCCCTCGTGCCGCGGGGCGTCCAGAACGCGGCGGAGGCGGTCCTCGAGTTCGTGCTCGCGCTGATCGACGACGTCATCGGGCCCGCAGGGCGGCGGTTCCTGCCCTTGATCGCGACGCTCGGTCTCTTCATCTTCGCCTCGAACCTCCTGGGGCTCGTCCCCGGCTTCACGGCGCCGACCGACAACGTCAACACCAACCTGGCGTGTGCCCTCGTGGTGTTCTTCTCGTATCACTGGATCGGGATCCGGGCGCACGGGCTGGGAGCCTATCTCAAGCACTTCGCCGGCCCCATGCCGGCGCTGGCGCCGCTCATGGTCCCGATCGAGCTGATCAGCCATCTCGCGCGCCCGCTCTCGCTCACGCTCCGGCTCTTTGGCAACATGCTCGGGGGGCACATCCTGCTCTCGATCGTCTTCTTCATGACCGTAGGGCTTTCGACGTGGGCGCTCTCGGGGTCGGCGGGCGTGATCGGTCTCGTGATCGGCGGCGTGGGGACGGTCGCGACGATCCTGTTCACCGTCGGCTTCCTGTTCCCGTTGAAGCTCCTGGTGGCGTTCCTGCAGGCGTTCATCTTCTGCATGCTCTCGATGCTCTACATCGCGGGCGCCCTCGAGGCCGAGCACGGCTCGGAGTCCGAGCACGGGGCCCCGGGGGGTCATGGCGATCACGCGGGACACGGCGGCCAGGAGGCCGCGGCACCCGCCCATCACTAACACCGCCCCCGAGACGGCCCGGGGGCCCGGGCGGGACGGGGAAGGAGGAGAGAAGGTGCGTATCGCTCTCATGCTGCTGGGGCTGTCACTGAGCCTCGCCGAGGGTGTTGCCTACGCGGCGGACGCCGCGGCGACGGGATCCTGGGTTGGGCCGTTCACGGTCATCGCGGCGGGCATCGGGATGGCCCTGGCGGCCGGTCTCTGCGGCCTCGGTCAGGCGCGGGCGATCGCCGCGGCGCTGGAGGGCATAGCGCGCCAGCCTGGCGCGGCGGCCCGCATCCAGACCGCGATGATCATTGGTCTGGCGCTCATCGAGTCGCTGGCGATCTACACGCTGGTCATCGCGATCATCCTGCTCTTCGCGAACCCGTTCAAGTAAAGGCGGCGGGCCGGGCGGGCGGCTTGACGCCGTCCGTCCGGCCGGTCGTGCCATAAGGCATGCCGCGTTCCGGAGGTCGCCTGCCCCGCATCCCCGAGATGACCGTGCGGCGCCTGTCCGTCTACTTCCGCTGCCTCGCGCAGCTCGAGGAGGACGGTGTCAGGACCATCTCCTCGCAGGAGCTCGCCGCGCGCTTTCACCTGAACTCGGCCCAGGTCCGGAAGGACCTCGCCTACTTCGGGGAATTCGGCATCCGGGGGATCGGCTACGACACGACGAACCTCCGCGCGGAGATCCAGCGGATCCTCGGCCTCGACCGCGAGTGGCGGGTCGTGCTGGTCGGGTTCGGCAACCTCGGGTCCGCGCTCTTCCACTACCGCGGCTTCGCCCGGCAGGGCTTCCGGATCGCGGCCATCGTCGACGACGACCCGGCCAAGGTCGGGCGGGCGGTGAACGGGCTCGCGATCCTGGCGCTCACCGAGCTGCCGCGCGTCGTGAAAAGCCAGGCGATCCAGATCGGCGTCGTCGCGGTGCCCGCCGAGGCGGCCCAGGCCGTCGCGGACCGGCTGGTCGCGGCCGGCGTGCGGGCGATCCTCAACTTCGCCCCGAGCCGCGTCAAGGTGCCGAAGGACGTGCGCCTCCAGAACGTGGACCTGTCGATCGAGCTGGAGAACCTCTCCTTCCACCTGGGGCAGGCGTCGCGGTGAGCGGCGGCTCCACCGCGACGCTCGTCACGGCGAGCCCACCCAGCCTGGACGCCTGGGGCGACCTCGCCCGGGCGCGGGCGGCCCTCGGGCCCGCGACGGGGCGGATCCAGCTCGACGGCCTGTGGGGCTCCGCGGCGTCCCTCGCCCTGGCGGCGCTCCTCCCGCCGAGCCGCCCGGCCGTCGTGGCCGTGGCGGACGAGCCGACGGCGCTCCGCACCCTCGACGACCTCCGCGCCTTCGCCGGGGCGCTCGGCCGGAAGGCCCCGGGCGAGGTCGTCCTGATGCCGGTGCCTCACGCCGCCCTCTGGCGCGATGCGGGCGCGCGGGAGGAGGACGCCGGCCGCGCGGGGATCCTGGGCCGGCTCCTGCGCGGGGAGCCCCTGTGGGTGATCGTGCCCGCCCGCGGTCTCGAGGCGCCGCTCCCGACCCCGGCCGCCTTCCGGCGTCAGGTCCTGACGCTCGGGGCCGGCGACGGCGTCGACCGAGAGGCGCTGATCGAGCACCTTCAGGCCGCCGGCTACGAGCGGGTGGAGACCGTGACGGGAGTCGGCCAGTGGGCGCTCCGAGGCGGGATCGTCGACGTCTTCTCGCCGGCGGGGTCGCTGCCGGTGCGAGTCGAGCTGGTCGGGGACGACGTCGAATCGCTCCGGACCTTCGATCCCACCACCCAGCGGTCGACGGGGGCGGTCGCGACGCTCCTGGTCCTCCCGATGCTGACCGGCGAGGCCGAGGCGGGGGCCCGGCTCGGGCACTACCTGCCGGCCGACGCTCCGGTGGCGGTGGCGGATCCCGCGCTCCTCGCGCCCGGCGCGCCGGAGGCCGCCGCGCTCGAGACGCTCGGGTCGCGCCCGCGCGTCGACTGCGGCGTGCTCCTGACCGACGCCCCCGACGCGTTCCGTCTCGAGACCCGCTCGATCGAGGGCGTGCGCGGCCAGCTCCGCCGGCTCGAGCCGGCGCTCAGCGCCTGGCGGGCCGAAGGCTTCCGGGTGCGGCTCCTCGCGCCCGATCCGAAGACCGCGGACCGCCTCCAGGAGATCCTCCGGGATCTCGAGCACGAGGTCCCGGTCGTCTCGGCGCTGCTCGGACCGGAGCCCCTCGCCGTCCTGGTGGGCGGCGCCCACATCGGGTTCGAGTGCCCGGGGCTCGGTCTGGTCTGTCTCACGGAGACCGAGCTGTTCGGGCACCGGCGGACGATGCGCCGCCGGCCGACCTACCAGCGCGGCGCCGCGATCGCCGCGTTCACCGACCTCGCGCCGGGGGACCTGGTCGTCCACGTCGAGCACGGGATCGGCCGGTACGCGGGGCTCGTGACCCTGGCGGTCGACGGCCAGCCGGCCGACTACCTCCTCCTCGAGTACGCCGAGGGCGCGCGCCTCTATCTCCCCGTCCAGCGGATGGCCGCGGTCACCAAGTACACCGGCTCCGGCAACGAGGCGCCGCGGCTCGACAAGCTCGGGGCCACGACCTGGCAGCGGACGAAGGAGTCGGTGCGGGCCTCCCTCAGAGAGATGGCGCAGGAGCTCATCCGCCTGTACGCCGAGCGGCAGGTCGTCGAGGGGCTCGCGGTCGCCCCCGACACGCCCTGGCAGCACGAGTTCGAAGCGGCGTTCCCGTTCGAGGAGACGCCGGACCAGCTCGAGTCGATTCGTCAGGTGAAGGCGGACCTCGAACGGCGCCAGCCGATGGACCGGCTCGTCTGCGGCGACGTGGGCTACGGCAAGACCGAGGTCGCGATGCGCGCGGCCCTCAAGGTTGCGCTGGACGGGCACCAGGTGGCGGTCCTCGTGCCCACCACCATCCTCGCCGAGCAGCACTGGAACACGTTCCGCGAGCGCTTCGGGCCCTACCCCGTGCGGGTCGAGATGCTCTCCCGCTTCCGGTCGGCCGTCCAGCAGAAGGCGGTCCTCGCCGGGCTGGCCGCGGGGACGGTGGACGTCGTCATCGGCACCCACCGGCTTCTCTCCAAGGACGTCGCCTTCAAGGACCTCGGCCTCCTGGTCGTGGACGAGGAGCACCGGTTCGGTGTCGGGCACAAGGAGCGTCTCAAGCAGCTCCGGAAGTCCGTCCACGTGCTCACGCTGACGGCGACCCCCATTCCCCGGACCCTGTCGATGGCGATGGCGGGGATCCGCGATCTGTCGGTGATCGAGTCGCCCCCCGCGGACCGCCTCGCGGTCGAGACGATTGTCTGCCGGTTCGACGCCCGGGTGATCAAGGAGGCGATCGAGCGCGAGCTGGGCCGGGGCGGGCAGGTCTTCGTGGTCCACAACCGGATCCAGTCCTTGCCGGCGCTCGTACGCTTCATCGCGCGGCTCGTTCCCCGGGCGCGGATCGCGATGGCCCACGGCCAGCTGCGCGAGACGATCCTCGAACGAACCATGCTCGATTACGTGGCCGGCGCGTACGATGTGCTCGTGGCCACGGCCATCATCGAGTCGGGGCTCGACATCCCGGCGTCGAACACGATCATCATCAACCGTGCGGACCGGCTTGGCCTCGCGCAGCTCTACCAGCTCCGCGGCCGGGTGGGCCGCGACCGCCTCCAGGCCTACGCGTATCTCCTCATCCCCGCCGACGGTCGCGTCGACGAGACGGCGGCCAAGCGGCTCCGGGTGATCCAGGAGCTCACGGCGCTCGGCTCGGGGCTGAAGATCGCGCTCCGCGACATGGAGATCCGGGGGGCGGGGAACCTGCTCGGCGCCCAGCAGCACGGACAGATCGAGATGGTCGGGTTCGACCTCTACCTGAAGCTCCTGGAGGAGGCCGTGCGGGCGCTTCGCGGGGACCCCGTCGAGGACGAGGTCGATCCCGTCGTCACCGTGGACGTCGCCGCCTACCTGCCCGA
Organism: Methylomirabilia bacterium; assembly: GCA_041497395.1. Classification (GTDB taxonomy): domain Bacteria; phylum Methylomirabilota; class Methylomirabilia; order Rokubacteriales; family DASRDR01; genus DASRDR01. The sequence goes on along the minus strand of JBGQGN010000225.1, from coordinate 1,052 downwards.
GGACTACGTCGCCGAGCCCGCGCAGCGGCTCGCGCTCTACAAGCGGCTCGCGGGCATCGGGACCGCGGCCGAGATCGAGGATGTCCGGCGGGAGCTCAGGGACCGGTTCGGTCCGCTTCCCGCGGCGGCCGCGCGGCTCCTCGACGTCGTGGCGCTCCGGCTCGACGCCAAGGCCCTTCGTCTCGAGCGGCTCGAAGTGCGCGGGGGCCACGCGCTCCTCACGTTCGCGCCAAGCACGCCGGTGCCGCCCCAGCGGATCGTCGACCTCTTGCGGATCCACGGGCGCCGGCTCCGGACCGTGCGGGAGTTCGTGCTCGAGGCCACGGTCGCCCGAGAGCCCTGGCCGGAGACCTTCCAGACTCTCACCCGGCTCCTCGGCGAGTTCCGAGGACCGACGGAGGCACGCCGATGAACAGGGCGCGGCTCGCACTCGCGGGGCTCGTGGTGGCGGGAGCGCTCGGCGCGTGCAAGGCGCCGGCGGGGCCGCTCCCGCCCGTGCCCGCGGGGAGCGGCAGCGTCCTGGTGGGTGTCGGGGAGGCGCCGCCGCTCCGGGAGAACCAAGTCGTGATCGATCGGGTGGTGGCTGTGGTCAACGGTGACGTCGTCATGATGTCTGATCTGCAGGAGGCGATCGCCCTCTCCCGCCGCGACGGCCGGAGCGTGCCCGACGGCGCCGAGCTCGAGCGGACGGAGCTGAACCGGCTGGTCGACCACCGGCTCCAGGTCCAGGAAGCCAAGCGCGACAAGATCGAGGTGACGGACGATGAGCTGCGCGCCGCTGTCGACGACCTCGTGAAGCGGAACGGCGACGACCGGGCGAAGTTCGAGGCGCAGCTCCTGTCGCAGGGCGTGACCTGGGAGGCGCTGCGGCGCGAGATGCGCGAGCAGCTCCTCGCCCAGCGGGTCCGGAGCCGCCGCGTCGTCCGCCGGTCCACCGTCACGGAGTCCGAGGTCGACCAGTACCTCACCCAGAACCGGGACAAGTTCGAGGTCGGGTTGAAGTACCACGCCTTCCACATGGCCATCACGGTCGAAGCGACGAGCTCGCCCGG
>JBGQGN010000224.1:0-6540 GCA_041497395.1 Methylomirabilia bacterium | reverse complement strand
GGATTCCTCAGATGGTTCGACCTGGAGGGCGCAATGCTGGGTCACACCCATCCCCTGAGACCGGATGCCCTGGTTCTTGTGCAGCCTTCGGGCAACCGGTGGCCGAAACCGCTGCGGCCCACCCCGCGGGCCCGGCCTTCGGGAGGACGGTGCGCGTGGGATGCATCATCGCGTCGTGACGAACAAAGCGAACGCTGGTCGAGACGGGTCGAACTGGATCACGGCATCGCCGCGAGACGACAGTCGCTCGGGCTGCTGAGGGTGCACTGAAAACAGTGCAGTGGTGCACTGGAACGTGTGCAGCTGAGCGGGGCCCGCGCGAGGGATTCACCGTATCCATTCGGAAACTCTGAGGGCGTTCGGTGGCATTCCGGTTGCACCTCTTGGAGCGCGTCGCCGTCGCAACGGAAGGCGCGCTCGGGAACGGGAGGCACGGGGCCGAGCGGCTGACGGCGAGCGGCACCGAGTCGTCGAGGGGGGAAAAGGAGCAGTCGGACCGTGGCGTTGGACTCGTGTGCGATGCTTGACACGGGGTTCAGCGCATAGTAGAAGTTGACCGGTCCGGCGCGGGCAGTTCCGCGTCCAGGGATCGCGGAACGCAACCGACGCTCCGAACATCACCTCGGGGAGGATTCGATGCCCTACATCATTGCCGAGCCGTGCATCGGCGTGAAGGATAAGGCCTGCGTGGAGGTCTGCCCGGTTGATTGCATCTACGAGGGTGACACGATGCTGTTCATCCACCCCGAGGAGTGCATCGACTGCGGTGCCTGCGAGCCGGTGTGCCCGGTCAAGGCGATCTTCGCCGAGGACGAGACACCCGATCAGTGGAAGCAGTACATCGACCTCAACAAGCAGTTCTTCAAGGACCACCCGGGGGTCAAGCCGGCGACCAAGAACTAGCGCTCGACGCCGGTCGGGCGGGCCGCGAAGGGCGTCACCGCGAGGTGACGCCCTTCGTGCGTTCGGATACACGCCAGCGCCGTGGCCAGGTCCCCCGCCTGACGGGCGGGGGACCCGAGGAGCCGGCGCGGTCCGGGGCAGCCCGTGGGGCGCGTGACGGCCGCGCTCGGCGTGGTCCGAGGGCTCTTCCGGCCCCGCCGGAGCTACCGGGAGCTCGAGGGCCTCGAGGAGATCTCGCGGGCCTTCGAGGCCATGACCGACATCCGCGAGACCTACGGCCGGCTCACCCGCCAGCTGGCGGAGCTCGTCGGCTGCGAGAAGTGCGTCATCTCGCTCTACGAGCCGGAGACCCGCGAGTTCGTCTGCCAGTGGCCCGGCTACAACGTCGCGGACGAGCTGCTGAAGAAGGTCCGCTATCCGGCTGACGCCCTCAGGCCCGCCTGGAACTTCCGGCACCGGGGCCCGATGGTCAACAAGCGGCCGGAGGAGTTCAACGAGGAGCAGCGCGCCTTCCTCCGGCCGTTCGGCGTCTACAACCTGACCGAGACCCCCCTCTTCCACGAGGGGCGCTTCGTCGGAAAGATCTCGATCGCCAACAAGCCGGGCGGACTGTCGGAAAACGACGTCCGGCTCGTGACGGTCTTCGCGGCCCAGGTCGCGGTGGTGATCCAGAACGCCCACCTCTATCGCCGGCTCCAGGACTCGGCCGCCCAGCTCGAGGCCAAGGTGCACGCGCGGACGGCCGAGCTGGAGGCCACGTACCGGCAGCTCGAGACCTCACACGCCCGTCTCCGTGAGGTCGACCAGCTCAAGTCCGACTTCCTCGGCAACGTCTCGCACGAGCTCCGGACGCCGCTGGCCGCGGTCAAGGGCTACGTCGACAACCTCCTGGACGGCGTGGCCGGACCGCTCACCGGCAAGCCGCGCCACTACCTCGGTCGGGTCCGGGACAACACCGACCGGCTGGGTCGCATGGTGTCGGACCTTCTCGATCTCACCCGGATCGAGGCGGGCAAGATCGAGCTCATCCCGCGAGCGCTGCCGGTCGCGGACCTGGTCGCCGACGCCGTCGACGGCCTTCGCCACGTCGCGGACGAGCGCCGGGTCCGCGTGGCCCCTGACCTGGCGGCGTGCTCGCCGGTCTGGGCGGATCCGGACCGGGTGCACCAGGTCCTGACGAACCTCCTGGCGAACGCGATCAAGTTCAGTCCGCCGGGCGGCCAGGTGACGGTCGCGGCGCGCCCTGATGCCGGAGGACTCGTGCGCCTCGCGGTCGAGGACACCGGTCCCGGGATCCCGCCTGCCGAGCGCGAGCGCGTGTTCGACAAGTTCTACCAGGTCGGTCGGCTCGAGTCGGATCGGCCGCCCGGCACCGGTCTCGGTCTCACCATCGCGCGCCATCTGGTCGAGCTCCACGGTGGCCGCATCTGGGTAGAGGACGCGCCAGACGGCGGGGCGGCCTTCGTCCTGCTGCTGCCCGCCGCGGGTGGGACGCCCGAATGACGGACTCGTCGGGCCGCCTGCTCCCGCCGGCCGCCGGGGAGGACCGGCTCGTCCTCGTCGTCGACGACGAGGACGACCTGCTCCAGATCGTCTCCGACCGGCTGGCCGCCGCCGGCTACCGCGTCCTCACCGCGCGCGACGGGATCGAGGCCCTCGCCTGCGCGCGCGCGGCGCACCCCGGCTGCATCATCCTCGACCTCAAGATGCCGCGGCTCGGCGGCTTCGAGGCCCTGCCGGAGATCCGGCAGGCGGCGCCCCAGGCCCGCGTGATCGTCCTGACGGGCTCCCCCAACCGTCCCCTCCGCGAGGCGTGCCGCGCCCGCGGCGCCGACGACTTCATGTTGAAGCCCTTCGACCCCGGTGAGCTCCTGCGCCTCACGGCGCAGGCGTTCCGCCGTGACTGAGGATCGAGCCATGGCCCCTCCCGCGCGCGTTCTCCTGGTCGACGACGATCCGGACTTCTGCGAGGCGCTGAGCGACCGGCTCCGCTCCCTCGGCTTCCAGGTGTCGGTGGCCGACCGCGGGCTCGAGGCCCTCCGCCTCTGCCGTGAGGAGCCACCCGCGATCGTGCTGCTGGACCTGGTCATGCCGGGGATGGACGGCATGGTGGTGCTCGAGACGATCCGGCGGGAGGAGCCGGACGTCGTCGTGATCGTCATCACCGGGCATGGGACGATCGCGCGGGCCGTGGAGGCGATGAAGAAGGGCGCGTACGACTTCGTCACCAAGCCCGTCGACGCCCGCCACCTCGAGATCGTGCTGGGCAAGGCGCTCGAGCGCCAGGCGCTCCGCGACGCGAACGCGCTCCTCTCCTCCGAGGTGGGGGACCGCTACGCCGCCATCGTCGGCGACAGCCCCCAGATGCGGGCCGCGCTGGACGTCGCCCGGCGGGTGGCGCCGAGCGGGGCGACGGTGCTGCTCCTCGGCGAGAGCGGGACGGGCAAGGAGGTCATCGCCCGGGCGATCCACCGCTGGAGCCGCCGGGCGGACCAGCCGTTCGTGGTGATCAACTGCGTGGCCCTCAGCGAGGACCTCCTCGAGTCCGAGCTGTTCGGCCACGAGAAGGGCGCGTTCACGGGCGCCCACCAGCAGAAGCGTGGGAAGCTCGAGGTCGCGCACGGCGGGACGGTGTTCCTCGACGAGATCGGCGACATCCGTCCCGCGCTCCAGGCCAAGCTCCTCCGCGTGCTCCAGGACCAGACCTTCGAGCGCGTCGGCGGGACGCGGCCCATCCAGACCGACGTCCGCTTCGTCGCCGCCACCAACCGGGACCTCCGGGCCGCGGTCCGGGACGGCCTCTTCCGCCTGGACCTCTACTACCGGCTCGACGTCGTGAGCGTGACCCTGCCGCCGCTTCGCGAGCGGGCAGGGGACGTCCCCGCGCTCGCCCAGCACTTTCTCGAGCGCTACCGGCGGGAGCTCAAGCGCGAGCTCCACGCCATCACGCCCGAGGCGATGTCGTCTCTTCGCCGGTATGCCTGGCCGGGCAACGTGCGGGAGCTCGAGAACGTGATCGAGCGCGCCGCCGTCCTCGCCGACGGGCCCGACGTCACGCCGCAGGACTTGCCCGCCGAGATCCGGGAGGCCGGGCTCACGGATGGGATGACCCGGGAGGCGGCGCGGACGTATCACGCGGCCGTCGAGGAGTTCAAGCGCGGGCTCATCGCGTCCACCCTCCGCCGGACCAGCGGAAACCGCACGCGGGCGGCGCGGCTCCTCGGGCTCCAGCGGACCTATCTCGCGCGCCTGATCCGGGACCTCGGCCTGGCGGCGCCGGCGGCGGTCACGGCGGTTGCGGCCGGTGCCGGCGTCCCCCCGATCCCCGCGCGCGCCGCGGCGGAGTGACGCGTTCGGACCTTCGCCGGGAGCCTCCGGAGCCTTCGCAGCTGGTAGTGTGACGTTGGCGTGCCAGTGAGGCGGGAGGCGCCGTGGTAGCAGGGAGCCGGCCGTGACGCCCACGACCGATCAGGTCATGCTGACCCTCGCCGGTCTTGCCTATCGAGGGTTCCAGGATGCGCTTCCGGGGGAGCCGCACGAGTTCATCGTGCGGCGAGCGGTCCTGGACGGACTGAGCACGCTGGCTCCCGTGAGGGGAGACTGGGAGCTCGTCTGGGGTCCCGTGACGAGCCGTGCCGCCCTCGGGGTATTCGACTCGAACGCGATGTACGTGGTGCGCAGCCGCCAGGCCCGCCATCGCTATGTCGTCGCCGTTCGGGGAACGAATCCGATCGCGTCATCCGATTGGCTGTTCGGCGACTTCCTGATCGGGACGATCGTCCGCTGGCCGTACTCGACCGACGGCGCGGCGATCTCGACGAGCACGGCGCTGGGTCTCGCCGCGCTGCAGGGCATGCGTGCCCGCCCGCCCTCGACGATCGCGCGATTCGCGGAGGCGTCATCGGCGGCCGTCGGGGATGCGCTCCATGGACTCGTCCGGGCGGGTCGCGCATCGGTCAGCGGCACCACCGACGCGCAGGTCGCGAATCCGTCTTCACTCGACGCGCAGGTCGAGAGGATCATGGCGCACTGGAGCCTCGGCCACGCGAGCCGTGACCGGCTCAGAGACCAGCTCCGGCGCGCCGGGTCCGATGCCCACCTCGAGCCCGCCGCCCTCCGGCGGACGCTGCTCCCGGCCGGATCGCGTGACGGAGGGCTCGACCTGCTCACGTTTCTCCGGTCGCAGGCCGACGAAGGTGGCGATGCCATGGACGTCGCGGTCACCGGCCACAGCAAGGGTGGGGCGCTCGCGCCGACCGTGGCGCTCTGGCTCAGGGCTGCGCTCGACTCGATGGACCCCGAGGAGTGCTGGGACGCGACCCGGCGCGCCCGGGTCTCGTGCCACGGATTCGCGGGACCGACGCCGGGCAACTCGGCGTTCGCCCGCCAGGTCGAGCAGAGGCTCGGTGAGAATCACCACCACCTCAAGAACGTGAACGATCTTGCCACTCACGCGTGGCGGGTGGACGACCTCCGGCAGATCCCGGATCTGTACGGCTCACGGAGCGCTCCGTTCGGGCCGCTGGTGTCGGGCGTCATCGAGAGCGTCCGTGACCTGGACTATCGTCACCCGCAGGTGGGCGTGGTACAGTTCGCCGGGAAGCTCGAGCCCCATCGGTCGCTGGTGGTGGAGGCGATTCACCAGCACCTGGACGCCTACCTCGCGGAGCTCGGGCTCCTGGACCAGGGGATCAGCGCGGTCGTCTTCTTCATCTGAGCGGTGACGGCGGCGCAGGGATCCAAGGAGGCCGCCGTGGAGTGGCGAGAGCTGATCGTCGACGGTTTCGACCGGCTGCCGGAGCTGGTCGAGGAGGTGCTGGCGGGCGTCCGGACCGCCGACCTCGACTGGCAGCCGCGCCCCGGCTGCAACCCCCTCGGCTGGACCGTGTGGCATCTCACGCGCGTGCAGGATGCCCAGATCGCCGATCTCATGGGCGAGCCGGATCTCTGGACACGCGAAGGCTGGCACGCCAAGTTCGACCGCCCTCCCGACCACGACGATTCGGGGTACGGCCATACGCCCGAGCAGGTGAGAGCGTTCCGGTCTCCGAGCGCGAAGGTCCAGCTCGACTACCTGCGCGCGGTCACGGACCGGACGAAGCAGTACCTGGCCTCGCTCGCTCCAGTTGACCTCGACCGCGAGCTGGACGAATCCTGGTCCACGCCGCGGCCCACGGTGGGGGTGCGGATCGTGAGCATCGTGGCGGATTGCCACCAGCACGCCGGCGAGGCGTCCTACATCCGCGGCCTGCTCAAGGCCCGGGCCAGGTCGGCCCGGTCGGCGGCTCGGACGCGCCAGGCCCGGCCGGCGGGACGGAAGGCCGCCCGCAAGAAGCGCAGCAGGTGACCTGAGGCCGTCCCCGGACGGCCCGACGTCACGCGTAGCCTCGGCGCACGAGGTCCCCGTATGGACTGTCCCCGGTGCCAGGCTCCGAACGCCGCGGACGCGCGGTTCTGCGAGGACTGTGGCGCCCGCCTGGCCCACGTGTGCCCCCGGTGCGGAGCCGACGTCTCGCCGGGCACGCGATTCTGCCGCTCCTGCGGCACGGCCCTGGCGGGAGAGTCAGCTGCGGCCATCTCGACTCCGGCCAGCTACACCCCGAAGCACCTCGCCGAGAAGATCCTCACCTCCAAGGC
>JBGQGN010000223.1:0-6581 GCA_041497395.1 Methylomirabilia bacterium | reverse complement strand
CGTGCGCGACGCGCGCTCGCTCATGTGCTGCGTGCGCGGCAGCGTGGACTTCAACGACCCCACCGCGCAGGAGGCGTACGTCGAGGCGCGGCGCCATCCCGACGTGCACTCGGTGCGCGAGCAGCTCGCCGCCCACTACGCCCGGTTCTGGGCCGCCCGGCAGTGATAGTATCGGGCGCGCCATGAGCACGTCACGCGTCAGCCGTCGGACCTTCCTCAAGGGCGCCCTCACGACCGCCGCCGCCGTCGCCGCCGCGCCGGGCGGGCTGGCCGCGCAGGGCAAGACCGTCAAGGTCGGCGTGGTGAGCCCGATCACCGGCGCGATGGCCGAGGTCGGCGGCGACTGCCGGCTCGGCGCCCAGATGGCGGCGGAGGCGATCAACGCCGGAGGCGGCATCAAGTCCCTGGGCGGCGCGAAGCTGGAGCTGCTGCTGGCCGACAGCGAGACGAAGGTGGAGGTGGCGCGCTCGGAGGCCGACCGGCTCATCAACGCCGGGGCCCAGCTCCTCACCGGCGGCTTCCACTCCGCGCACGTCGCGGTCATCTCCTCGCTCGCCCAGCAGCGCCGCGTGCCGTACATGATCGACATCAGCGGCGTGGACGCGATCACCGCCAACATCGCCAGGTCAGTCCGCGAGGGGCAGCAGAAGGTCCAGTACGTCTATCGCAACTTCCCCGGGCTGGTGACGTTCGGGCGCAACGCCGTGCACTACATGACCGGCATCTTCCGCGAGGCGGGCGTCAGCCCCAAGCGCGTGGTGGTGCTGTACTCCAACGACCTCTTCGGCAAGAACCAGTCGGCCGGCTTCGAGAGCGCCGTGAAGGCGCTCAGCCCGGGGTTCGAGATCGTGGAGATGATCGCGTACCCGGAGACCGCCGCCGACCTCTCGACCGAGATGGCGCGCGCCAAGGCGCTCAAGCCCGACATCATCGCGCCGGTCACCCGCCCGGTGACCGCGATCCTCCTGCTGGAGGAGCTGGCCAAGCAGCGGGTGGACGTCATGGGCGTGATCAGCCCCGGCGCCCCCGGCCTCTACGAGCCCGGCCAGATCCGCCAGCTCAAGGAGCTGATCGAGCACGTCATGGACGCCGCCCCGTGGCCGAACTACAAGAGCCCGGCGGTGCAGAAGATCGGTGCCGAGTTCGCCCGCCGCTCCAGCGGCCGGTACTTCGACGCCAGCGGCGCCTTCGCCTACGAGGCCGTGCAGGTCATCGGCGACGTGCTCGAGCGGGCGGCCTCGACGGACCCCGACGCGATCGTGGCCGCCATCAAGAAGACGAGCTTCAAGGACGGGGTCACCGTCGCCAACGGGCCGGTGGTCTTCAACGAGGTCGGCGACAACCCCAACGCCAGCACCGCGATGATCCAGATCCTCGGGCAGAAGCCGAGGGTCGTCTGGCCGAAGGAGAGCGCCGAGGCGAAGGCCGTCTTCCCGCGGCCGAAGCGCTAACCGCCGCCCGGAAGGCCCCCGCTTTCGGGGCTTGTTGACAGGCGGGGATTCCTGTAAAGTCCCTCCCGATCCGTCGGAGCGATCGTTTTGTCCCGTCCCGTCTCGGCCCGATCTTGAGAGAGGGAGGACTGCATGCGCCCACGACGCTTTCTGCCCGTCCTGCTCGCCGCCCTGGCCGCCCTGACCTGGACCGCCGCCGTCCCGCCGGGCGCCGAGGCGCAAGCCCCCAAGCGCGGCGGCACGCTGCGCGTGTCCTACGGCAACGAGATCGCCAACCTCGATTTCCACACCGCGCCCGGCTACGAAATGATGTGGGTCGGGATGAACATCGGCTGCGGGCTCATCGACATCACCCCCGACGGCAAGTTCGTGGGTGACGCCGCCGAGTCCTGGCAGATTTCGCCCGACGGCCTGCTCTACACGTTCAAGCTGCACAAGAACGTGCTCTTCCACGACGGCACCAAGGTCGACGCCGCCGCCGTCAAGTTCAGCATCGACCACCTGATGGACCCGGCCACCAAGTCCGGGATGCGCACCTTCTTCGAGTCGGTGCACAGCGTCGAGGTGCTCGACCCCCTCACCGTGCAGATCCGCATGAAGCAGCCCTACGCGTTCATGCTGCACATGCTGGCGGGGTACCGCACGGGGTTGGTGCTCTACTCGCCGACCGCGACCCAGAAGTACAGCGTCGAGGATCGCAAGAAGGGCAAGCCCGAGGCCGTGGTGGGCTGCGGCCCCTTCAAGCTCGTCGAGTGGGTGAAGGGCAGCCACCTGGCGATGGAGCGCTTCGACAAGTACTTCAAGCCCGGCCGTCCGTACGTGGACAAGATCGTGATCCGGGTGATCAAGGATCCCATCACGGAGATGGCGGCGTTCAAGGCGGGGGAGATCGACTTCATCGCGTCCTTCTCGCCCGAGCACGTCGACACCCTGAAGGCGCAGGTCCCCAACGCCCAGATCATGACCGGCAAGGAGACCACGCCGATGGTGGCGGCGCTGAAGGTCACGGTGCCCAAGGACGGCAAGCCGATGTCCAAGGAGCGGGCGCCGCACCCGCTCTTCGGCGACGTCCGGGTGCGCAAGGCCATCGGCTGCTACGGGATGGACCGCCAGGAGATCGTGAAGATCGCGTTCAAGGGCAAGGCGACCCCGTGGGTCAGCATGGCCCCGCCCGGCACCCTGGAAACGGTGAACCTCAACGCCATGTGCCCCTATGACCCCGCCAAGGCCAAGGCGCTGCTCGCCGAGGCCGGCTACGGTCCCCAGAAGTCGCTGACCTTCGAGATCATGGCCGACACCGAGAAGTCGGTGTTCAACGTCATCGCCACCGTCATCAAGGAGCAGATGGCGCGCATCGGCGTGACGGCCAACATCCGGGTGGTGGACAAGGTGTCGTGGATGAACACGACCCTGCAGGACGGGCCGTGGGACATGTACGTCGAGGACCTCCTGTCCCTGTTGACCATCGACTCCAACGGCTACCTGTCGAACTCGACCTCGACCTGGAGTCACCCACGGCACAACGACAAGAAGGTCGACGACTACTACGCGCGCTACGCGCGGGAGATGGACCCGGTCAAGCGGCAGGCCATTGGCAAGGAACTCCTGGAGTACATGGTCGACAACGTCTACTGGAACAACGTCTCCGGGTCGCCCTTCTACATGGTCGCCCAGCCGTGGGTGAAGGGGTACACGTTCAACTCGGAGTTCGAGGTTCACTGGGACCCCGTCTGGCTGGACAAGTAATCCGTCGGCCGCTCGCGGCGCCCATCGGGGCGCCGCGAGCGCAGGCTGGACTATGCGAACCTACATCCTGAAGCGGCTGGTGGAGATCGTGCCGACGATCCTCATGATCACCCTCGTGGTGTTCGTGATGATGCGCTCGATTCCCGGCGATCCGGTGGTGGCGCTGCTGGGCGATGCCTACACCGAAGAGGACGCCATCAAAGCCCGCGAGGTCTACGGGCTCAACGAGCCCGTCATCGTGCAGTACGGGATCTGGCTCGGCAAGCTGGTCCGGGGGGACTGGGGGACGTCGATCCTCAGCGGGCGGCCGGTCCTCGAGGACGTGCTGATCCGCCTGCCGGTGACGCTGGAGCTGATCCTATTGTCCATGGGCGTGGCGCTCGCCATCGCCATCCCCGCCGCGATCATCGGCGCGTTGCGCCAGAACACGTGGGCCGACTACACGGCGACGTCGGTGGCCATGATCGGGGTGTCCATTCCCGAGTTCTTCATCGGCGTGCTCCTGCTGCTGGTCTTCTCGATCGGGCTGGGGGGCTGGCTGCCCAGCTCGGGCTGGGTCTACCTGCCCGGCACCTGCCCGACCATGGTGTGCGGGGTCAGTCTCTGGGGCAACATGCAGCACGTCCTGATGCCGGCCCTGGCCCTCGGCGTCGGGCGGGCGGCGCTCCTGACCCGTCTCCTGCGGGCGAGCATGCTCGAGGTCATCCGCACCGAGTACGTCACCACCGCGCGCGCCAAAGGCCTGAGCGAGCGGCCGGTGGTCTTCAAGCACGCACTGAAGAACGCCCTGATCCCGACGATCACCGTGATGGGGCTCCAGGTCGGCTTCCTCATCGGTGGCGCCATCGTGGTGGAGACGCTGTTCGCCATGCCGGGTCTCGGCACCTTCGGCATCGACGCGATCATCGCCCGCGACTACCAGCAGGTGCAGGGCTTCGCGCTCATCACGGCCATCGCCTTCGTGGGGATCAACCTGCTCGTGGACCTGACCTACACCTTCCTGGATCCCCGGATCCGGTACGCCTGAGGGGAACGCGATGAAGATCAGACCTATCAGCGGAGGCAGCGTGCGGGCGGCCGAGCTGCCGGCGGCCGGCGGCATCGCCTGGCCGGCCCCCGCCGCGCGCTCGGAGACGCCGCTGGCGCAGGGGGTGCGCCGGCTGCGGCGCAGCACGACCGCGCTGGTGGGCGTGGCCATCGTCGTCGCTCTGCTCGTGACCGCCATCTTCGCCGACGTGCTCGCGCCGTCGAGCCCGACCGACACTGACCAGACCCAGACCTTCGCCCCCCCGAGCTGGGCGCATCCCCTCGGCACCGACCAGCTCGGGCGCGACATGCTGAGCCGCGTCATCCACGGCACGCGCCTGTCGCTGCTGGTGGGGGTGTCCTCGGTGCTCCTCGCGCTCTTCGTGGGGGTGCCGTTCGGGTTGGTGGCCGGGTTCTACGGCGGCCGCCTGGACAGGGGCATCATGCGCGTGATGGACCTCATCCTCGCGTTCCCGATCTACCTGCTGGCGATCATCCTCATGGTCATCTTCACGCCGACGGCGGGATTGATCGGCGCGATGAAGGTCACCGGCGCGATCGCCATCGTGCGCATCCCGATCTACGCGCGGCTGGTCCGGGGCAGCGTGCTCTCCATCAGGGAGAAGGAGTTCATCGAGGCGTGCCGCGCCCTTGGCCAGCGCGACCCGTGGATCCTCCTCCGCCACGTCCTGCCCAACTGCCTGGCGCCGATCATCGTGACCACCACGCTGGGCATCGCGACGTCCATCATCGTGGAGGCCACGCTCTCGTTCCTCGGCCTCGGCACCCAGCCGCCGACGCCGAGCTGGGGGTGGGACCTCAAGGCCAACGTCGCGTTCATCCAGGCCAACGCCTGGCTGTCGCTCTTCCCCGGCCTGGCGATCTTCGTGACCGTGCTCGGCTTCAACCTCTTCGGCGACGGCCTGCGCGACGCCCTCGACCCGCGGCTGAAGTAGCCCGGCGCCGGGCTACCGCTGGCTCAGCGCGCGGTCGGCGACCTCCACCGTCTTCTTCTCGACGTCGAACTTCAGCGTTTTCTTGGACTCGACGTCGCCGCCCGTCACGCGGATGAAGAACGTGTCGTCGCCGAACTCGATCGAGTGGATGTCGCCGACGGCGAACACGGCCGCCTGCCCGGGCCCGTTCAGGAACTCCTTCTGCAGCTCCACCTCGGCGTAGCCGGGCCGGCGACCGTCGTCCAGCCGGCGCCACCGGCGCATCCGCGTGGGGTTCTGGTAGTTGCCGTAGATGACCCAGCAGGGGCCGTGGTCGTGTACCGCCGACTTGCTGGCCTTCTCCCGCCCGTGGACGAGCACGTGCACGTCCGTCTCGGGATCGTGGCCGATGGTGGTCCGCTGGGTGTAGGGGACCGGATCGCCCAGGTGCTTCTTCAGCAGCTCGGGGTTGGCCAGGAGCTTCTCGAGGTGGGCGCGGATCTCGGCGAGCCCCGCCGGGATGCCCTTGCCCTTGATCGTCGCACGGGTGTCGGCGAGGAACTGCTCGAGCGTGTAGTGGCTCATCGCGAGCCTCCTTTCCAGGTGCCCCAGCGGCCGTTCTCGACGGAGGTCAGGAACTCGGCGACGGCCTGGTTGAAGAGCGCCGGCTCCTCGATGTTGGCGGTGTGGCCGGTCATCGGCACGACGACGAGACCGGCGTGGGGCATGTGACGCTTCATGAACAGCCCGGGCTCCAGGCACGGCTCGTCCTGGTCGCCGACGACGATCAGCGCCGGCACGGCGAGACGCTTCAGCTCGGCCTCCAGCTCGAAGATCGTCTTGCGCTTCATCATCACCCCGCGCGTCATCAGAGCCGAGCCGATGCCGGAGTGGTCGAGGACGTGGCGCATGAACTCGGCGAAGCCGCGCGGGTCCTTGTCGGCGAACCCCCGGCGGGTCGGATTATCGGCGAAGCCGCGCGCCTTGGCCTCGACGCCCTCGCGCTCGTAGAGGGCGGCGTTGCGCTCGGCGGTGCGCAGAAACTCCTCGCGGTTCACCGTGCCGCTGCCGGCGCCGGCGATGACCAGGCTGGCGGCCATCTCGGGATGGCGGATGCCGAAGTTCAGCGTGACGCCGCCGCCCAGCGAGAGCCCGCCGACGTGCGCGCGGGTGATGCCCAAGTGGTGCAGGAGACCGCGCAGATCCTCGACGAGGATCTCCACCGAATACGCGGCGGGATCCTTGGGCACCTCCGACGGCGGAAAGCCCCGGTAGTTCCACGTCACCACGCGGTAGCGGCGCGCGAAGTAGCGCGCCTGGGGCTCCCACGAGCGGAAGTCGCCGCCGAACTCGTGGCACCAGACCAGCGGGAAGCCCCGGCCGGTCTCCTCGTAGTAGAGCTCGATCGGGCCGGTGGACGACG
>JBGQGN010000222.1:0-6596 GCA_041497395.1 Methylomirabilia bacterium | reverse complement strand
CGGTCCGGCTTCGGATAGTCCGGCGTGCCTTCGAAGAGAACCACGGTGCCCCCGACCAGGAGCGTGCCCGTGATCAGCATCGGCCCCATCAGCCAGCCGAGGTCGGTGACCCAGAACATGCGCGCCCGCTCGTCCATGTCGAAGACGTAGGCCCAGTCGTGCGCGTTCTTCATCCCGAAGCCGCCGTGGGTGAGCACGGTGCCCTTGGGCGTCCCCGTCGTGCCCGAGGTGTAGATGACGAGCGCCGGGTGATCGGCCTCTACGGCGAGCGCCGCGCACTCGGCCGGCTCCCCCGCCACCGCCTCGTGCCACCACATATCGCGCCCCTCCGTCCACGGCACGCTCGCGCCCGTGCGGCGGTGCACGATCACGTGACGGATGCTCGGGCACGCGGCGACGGCCTCGTCCGCCGTGCGCTTCAACGGGATCGCGTTGCCCCGCCGCGAGAAGGCGTCGGCGGTGATCAGCACCTTCGCCTCGCAGCTCGCCAGCCGCGTGGCCACCGCCTGGGCGCCGAAGCCCGAGAAGCAGGGCACGTAGGCGGCGCCGATCCGCGTGCAGGCGAGGATGGCGACCGCCGCTTCCTGGGTCATGGGGAGGAACACGCCCACCGTGTCGCCCGCGCCGACGCCGAGGCGCGCGAGGGCGTTCGCGAGCCGCGCCACCTCGACGCCGAGCTGGGCATAGCTCAGGGTCCGCACCTCCCCGCTCTCCGCCTCGGAGATGATCGCCGGCTCGCCCCCGCGCGCGGGCAGATGCTTGTCCACGCAGTTGGCGGTGAGGTTCATCCGCCCGCCCGGGAACCACCGCGGCCACTCGATGCCGCGGGAGAGGTCCACCACCCGCTCGTAGGGCTGGGTCCACACCCAGCCGAGATCGCGCGAGACCGCGTCCCAGTACCACTCGAGGTCCTCCACCGAGCGGCGCTGGAGGGCCTCGAGCGTCGGCAGGCCGTGCCGGCGCATGAAGCGGGCGATGCGGGTGCGAGACGCGGCCTCGGGATCGGGCCGCCAGATGATGTCGGACACGCTCATGGATCAGGACCTCCGTGGGATGAGAGTACCGGCGTCACCGCTCGGTGTACAGGTGGCAGGCCGCTTGATGCCCGGCGCCGACGTCGCGAGGCGCGGGCCGCTCCACCCGGCAGCGGTCGAACGCGACCGGGCACCGCGGATGAAAGCGGCAGCCCGGCGGCACCGCGAGCAGGCTCGCGACCTCGCCCCTCGGCACGATTCGCTCGCGCCGGAGGGTCGGATCCGCCACCGGAATCGCCGACAGGAGGGCCTGGGTGTACGGATGCTTCGGCTCTCTGTGGACCGCGTCCCGCGTCCCGATCTCGACGATCTCGCCGAGATACATCACCGCCACCCGGTCCGACATGTGAAGCACCACGTGCAGATCGTGGGAGATGAACAGGTACGTGAGCCCGAAGCGGCGCCGCAGCTCGGCGAGCAGGTTGAGCACCTGCGCCTGCACGGATACGTCGAGGGCGGACACCGGTTCGTCGGCCACGATGAGGCTCGGCTGGAGCGCGAGGGCCGCGGCGATCCCGATGCGCTGGCGCTGCCCGCCCGACAGCTCGTGGGGGTAGCGCTCGGCGAAGGCCGGATCCATCCCCACCGTCTCGAGCAGCTCGGCGACCCGGCGGCGCCGCGCGCCGCGGTCACCACGCCCGTAGATGTCGAGCGGCTCCCCGACGATCGTGCCCACGCGCATCCGCGGGTTGAGCGAGCCGAAGGGATCCTGGAAGACGATCTGCATGCGCTGCCGGGCCGCCCACAGCTCCCGGGCCGGCAGCGCGAACAGGTCGCGCCCCTCGAAGCGCACGCGCCCTGCGCTCGGCTCGATGAGCCGCAGGATCAAGCGCCCCGTCGTCGACTTGCCGCACCCCGATTCCCCGACCAGCCCCAGCGTCTCGCCCGCGGCGAGAACGAAGCTCACGCCGTCCACGGCGCGGATGGCGCGACGGCGCCGACGAAGCCACGTTCCCCCGACGTCGAAGCGCTTCTCGAGCGCCTCCACCTCGAGCAGCGGCCCGGCCGTCACGCGGCCACCACCGGGCACGCGACGAAGTGACCGGGCGCGCGCTCGTCCAGGACGGGCTCCTCCGCGCGGCAGCTCGCAAGCGCATGCGGGCAGCGCGGCGCGAAGCGACAGCCCTCGGGGCTCCCGCGCAGGTCGGGCGGCATCCCGTCGATGGAGTAAAGTGGCTGACCGAAGCGGCTCGGGTGCGGGAGGCAGCGCAGGAGGCCGCGCGTGTACGGATGCCACGGCCGCGCGATGATGGCGTCGGCGGGGGCCAGCTCCACGATGCGGCCGGCGTAGATGACGGCGACCCGGTGGCACAGCTCGGCGACGACGCCGAGGTCGTGGGTGATCATGAGCACGGCCATGCCGCGCTCGGCCTGGAGGCGCCGCAGGAGGTCGAGGATCTGGGCCTGGATGGTGACGTCGAGCGCGGTCGTCGGCTCGTCGGCGATGAGCAGCTCGGGCCCGGACGCCAGCGCGAGGGCGATCATGGCGCGCTGCCGCAGGCCCCCCGAGAGCTGATGCGGGTACTCGCGGGCCCGCGCCCGCGCCGAGGGGACTTGCACGAGGTCGAGCATCTCGACGGCGCGCTCCCAGGCGGCGCGGCGGCGGTCGTCCCCGTGGGCGGTGATGGCGGAGACGATCTGGTCGCCGATCGAGAACACCGGATTGAGGGCCGTCATCGGCTCCTGAAAGACCATGGCGATCCGCGCGCCGCGCACCCGGCGCATCGCCTCGGCGTCTTGGGCGAGGAGGTCCTCGTCGCCGAGGAGGAGGCGGCCGCCCACGACGCGCCCCGGCGGCGGCACCAGCCGCATGATCGAGAGCGCGGTGACGCTCTTCCCGCACCCCGACTCCCCGACCAGGCCGAGCACCTCGCCCCGCGCCACCTCGAAGCTCACGCCGTCCACGGCCCGCACGACCCCCGCGTCCGTGGCGAAGTGGGTCTCGAGCCGTTCGACGCGAAGAAGCGGGATCACGCTACACCGAGAGGCGGGGGTCCAGGGTGTCGCGCAGCCAGTCGCCGAGGAGGTTCACGGCGAGGACCGTGAGCATGATGGCCAGGCCCGGAAAGGTGGCGAGCCACCACGCCGTGGCGACGTAGTTCCGCCCGTCGGAGAGCATCCAGCCCCACGTGGGCGTGGGCGGCTGGACGCCGAGGCCGAGGAAGGAAAGCGCCGACTCGTAGATGATCATGAAGGCCAGCTCGAGGGTCGCCACCACGATGATCGGCGTGAGCGCGTTGGGGAGGACGTGGCGCAGGAGCAGCCGGAGCGGCCGGCTCCCCCGCGCGCGGGCCCCGCTCACGAACTCGCGCTCGCGGATCGACAGCACGTCGGCGCGGACGATGCGCGCGAACTGCACCCACCGCGTGACCGCCATGACGAGGATCACGTTCCACAGGCTCGGGCCGAGCGCGAACACCACGCCCATGGCGAGCAGGATGTACGGGATAGCGAGGAAGACGTCGACCACGCGCATGATGATCGCGTCCGCGCGCCCGCCGAAAAAGCCCGCGAGCAGGCCGAGCGTCACCCCGAGGCACGCCGACAGCGTCACCGCGGAGACCCCGACGCCGAGGGAGATCCGGCCGCCGTGGAGGATGCGGCTCAGGATGTCGCGGCCCAGATGGTCGGTGCCGAGCGGATGCTCCCAGGTGCCGCGCGCCTGCCAGGCAGGCGGCCGGAGGCGCTTCAAGAGCATCTGCCGGGCGGGGTCCCACGGCGCGATGCGGGGGGCGAGGAGCGCCGAGCCCGCCATGAGCAGGAGCACGCCGATCCCGAACGCGGCGCGGAAGCTCACGCGGACTCGGCCCCGCGCCCCGACCCGGAGCGGTGGCACGACGACCGCGGTCCGCGCCGCCGCGTCGGTCATCGGGCCCGGCGCACGTACACGATGCGCGGGTCGAGGTAGGTGTAGAGAAGGTCGATGGCCAGGTTGATGAGGACGAACAGCGTGGCGAGCACGGCGACGATCGCCTGGACGAGGGGGTAGTCGCGGCTGAAGATCGCGTCCACGGCGAGGCGCCCGACCCCGGGCCAGGCGAAGATCGTCTCCGTGATGACGGCCCCTCCGAGGAGGATGCCGAACTCGAGCCCGACGACGGTCACGAGGGGAACGGCGGCGTTCTTGAGCGCGTACTTGTACGTCACGACGAAGGCGCGGACGCCCGCCGCGCGCGCCGTGCGCACGTAGTCCTGGGCGAGCACCTCGAGCATGCCGGAGCGCGACATCCGCGCGATGCGCGCCATCGAGAAGGCCCCGAGCGCGGTGGCGGGCAGCACGAGCGACGCGGGGCCGTCACGACCGGCGGCCGGGAACCAGCCGAGGCCGACCGCGAACACCATGATGAGCAGGAGCCCGAGCCAGTACACGGGCATCGCCTGGCCCATCAGGACGCCGACGGAGCAGATCGCGTCGAGGACGGAGTTCTGGCGCAGGGCGGCGAGGATGCCCGCCGGCACCGCCACCACCAGGGCGAGGGCGAGGCCCGCCGCGGTGAGCGTGAGGGTGGCGGGCAGCGTCTGGACGATCAGCGTGAGGGCGGGCACCTGGTGCTTGAACGAGAGCCCGAAGTCGCCGCGGACCGCGTGGGACAGGAAGCGGAGGTACTGGACAGAGAGCGGGTCGTCGAGCCCCAGCAGGGCCCGGAGCTGGCGGACGTCTTCTTCACGGGCCTCGAGCGGCAGGAGCAGGCGTGTCGGGTCTCCGGTCAGGTGGAGCAGGCCGAAGACGATCACCGAGACGCCGAGCAGGACGAGGACGCTCTGCGCGAGGCGCCGGAGGACGTAGGCGGGCACGGTCAGGGTCTCCCCTCACCCTCGCCCGCGCCCCTCCCCCGCGCCGAAATTCAGAAGCCGATCTCGGTCAGGCGGATCGACTCGTCGCCGCGCGGCGTCCACTTGATCCGGTTGCTGACGCCGTAGATGTCCATCTGCTGGTAGCCGAAGATCCACGGCGCGTCCTCGCGGATCAGCTTGAGGAGCTGGCTGTAGAGCTGCTTGCGCTTCTCCGCGTTCATCTCGGCGCGCGCCTGCTCCATGAGCTTGTCGACCTCGGGGTTCGAGTACTGAGACACCGGCTCACCCGTGTGGAGGTTCGGCGTCACCCAGTGATCCGGCTCGAGGCTCGGCAGACACCAGCCGTTCATGAAGATGTCTTCCGTCTTGTGGTCGAGGACGGACCGGACGTAGCTGCCCCACTCGCCGATGATCTTGACGTTGGTCTTGATCCCGTTCTCGGTGAGCTGCCCGGCGATGGCCTGGGCGATGTCCTTGTCCATCGCCCAGCGGCCGTTCGGCGCCTGCAGCGTGAGCGTCAGGTTCGACTGCCCGGCTGCCGCCAGCAGCTCCTTCGCCTTCTTCGGGTTGTAGTCGTAGAGAGGAATGCTCGCGTCGTACCCCCACACGTTCGGCGGCATCGAGGAGTTGATGCGCTTGCCGTTGCCGAGGAGCACGGCGTCGAGGATACCCTGGACATCCACGGCGTGGTTCAGCGCCTGGCGGACGCGCCGATCCGCCAGCGGCCCGCCCTTGATCTGCGCGATCCCGAAGTAGATGATGCGGCAGCTCGGGATCTTCTCGATCCGGAGGTTGCGCCCCGCGGACAGGGTCTGGGCCTGGTCAGGCGGGACGTTCACGATCAGGTCGGCCTGGCCCGTCTGGAGCGAGGCGATCCGGGCGCCCAGCTCGGGAATCGGCCGCCACGTGGCCCGGCGCACCGCGGGCTTCCCTGTCCAGTGCTCGTCGTTGGCCTCGACGACGATCTTCTCGTTCTTCGACCATTCCACGAACTTGAAGGGTCCCGTGCCGACCGGCTTGAGATTCGCCTGGACGTCGCCCACCTGCGCCACGTACTTCGGCGCGAGCTGATACATCAGCGTCATCCGCGCCGGCATCGCCGGGTCGGCGGCCTTCGTGTGAAAGCGCACCGTGTACGGGTCCACGATCTCGACGTGGTCGATGGTGCCGAACCAGCCCTTCTGCGGAGACTTGAAGTCGGCACGATTGATGCGCTCGAAGGAGAACTTGACGGCGTTGGCGTCGAAGACCTCGCCGTTGTGGAACTTGACGCCTTGACGCAGCTTGACCTCCCACACCTTCTCGCTCACGAGGCGGTAGGAGAGGGCCAGGCGCGGGACGATCTGGAGCTGCTTGTCACGCGTGAGGAGCGTGTCGTAGATCGAGCCGTTGATGATGAGCGTCACGATGTTGTTGGTCATCTGCACGTCGAGGAACTCGGCGTCGATGCCCTGAGCGATGGTGACGTCGTGCTCTCCCGCCGCCCACGCCGTCCGCGCGCCCGTCGCTCCGGTGTCGGCGACGACCGCGAGCGCGGTCACGAGCAGTGCCACGGACCATGTCGATCTCCGCATGGAACCCTCCTTCGTGTCGGTGAACGTCGCTTCGGGGGTCGAGCCGATCCGCCCGACGGGCGACCCGATCCTATGTCCGACGCGCGAGGGTGTCAAGACGGACGGCCCCTGCCCGGCGCGGAAACGCGCTATGATAGCGGCACTTCATCCCTCGCGAGGAGCCGCCATGACAGCCATCACGCAATCCGTCGAT
>JBGQGN010000221.1:0-6599 GCA_041497395.1 Methylomirabilia bacterium | reverse complement strand
GATGTAGAAGATGTCGTTGGAGATGGCGGGGTGCATCGCGTTGTCGGGCGCCTGCCACTCGACGCCACCCTGGTAGATGGCGGTGTTCGGGCACTCCGGCTCGCAGGCGCCGCAGTTGATGCACTCGCTGGTGATCATCGTCGCCATCAGGACCGTCCCCTTCGCGCGCTGCGTGCGGTCGGCGACAGGCAGCGGTGCGCCGCCGCGCGGCCAAGCTCACGATTCCTAACGTGTTCTTCCACGAGGGTCAAACACGCTTCGGCCTCCAGCGCCCGCGTGCTACACCGCGGGCGGATGGCGGGGCGGGGCGGCCCGGAGCGCGCGCACGCGGTGCCACAGCACCCACGCGAAGAGCAGCGCGCCGGCCACGATCACCGCCGTGTCGAGCCCGTGCAGCTTCTCGCGCACGCGCGCCCAGTTCTCCGCCAGCCGGAGCCCCGCGTAGGCGAGCGCCCAGCACCAGGGCAGCGAGCCCGCGAAGGTGAGCGACACGAAGGGCCACAGGTCCATCTTCGCGATCCCCGCGGGGAGCGCGATGAAGGTCCGCACCACCGGCAGGAGGCGGGCCCAGAAGACGGTGGCACGCCCCCAGCGTGCGAACCAGCGCTCGGCGATCTCGAGGTCGTGCGGGCTCATCAGCACCCAGCGCCCCCACCGCTCGATCGCCGGGCGGCCGCCGCGCGCGCCGACGTACCACGCGACGAGCGAGCCCACGACGCAGCCGAACGCGCCCGCCACCGAGACGCCGGCGAGCCCGAGCTCGCCGCGGTACACGAGGTAGCCGGCGAACGGCATGATGATCTCGGACGGGATGGGGATGCAGGCGCTCTCGAGCGCCATCAGCACGACGACGCCGGCGTAGCCGCCGGCCGAGATCACGGCGACGATCCAGCCCGTGAACCAGGCGATGAGCGCCTCGAGCATGGCGGCGCCGTGTATCAGCTTCGCGGGAGCGAGGCCAGGTGACGCGCCCCGCGGGCGGCGACCGGCTCGAGGCCCGTCTCGGACTCCTCGACGCCACCGCGCTGGTGGCGGGCTCGATGATCGGCTCCGGCATCTTCATCGTCTCGGCGGACATCGCGCGCCGGCTGCCGGCGCCCGGCTGGCTGCTCGTCGCCTGGGGGTTGACCGGCGTGCTCACGGTCGCCGCCGCCGCGAGCTACGGCCGCCTCGCCGCCGCCATGCCGCAAGCGGGCGGGCAGTACGTCTACTTGACGGAGCTCTGGGGCCCGCTCATGGGCTTCCTCTTCGGCTGGACGCTCGTCCTCGTCATCCAGACGGGGACGATCGCCGCGGTCGCGGTCGCGTTCGCGACCTTCGCCGGCACGCTCTGGCCCACGCTCTCGCCGACGACGGTGCTGGCGACCGCGGGTCCGCTCCGCGTCACCTCGGTGCAGGTGTGCGCGGTCGCGGTCATCGTGATCCTCACCGCGCTCAACGCGCGCGGCCTCGAGGAAGGACGCCGGGTGCAGAACGTGTTCACCACGGCGAAGGTGGCCGCGCTCCTCGCCGTCGTCGTGCTCGGGCTCGCCCTCGGCGATCCCGCCGCCCGCGCCGCCAACCTCGCCCGCGCGCCGTTCGCCACCGGCCTCGGCCCCGGCGCGACGCTCGCCCGGCTCGGCGCCGCCATGGTCGGCTCGCTCTTCTCGGCGACGGCGTGGGCCAACGTGACGTTCGCCGCGGGTGAGGTCCGCGACTCGGCGCGCATCGTGCCGCGCGCGTTGATACTCGGCACGACGCTAGTCTGCCTCCTCTATCTCCTCACCAACGTCGCCTACCTCCACGTCCTGCCCCTGGTCGGGACGCCGGACGGCGCGGACGTGGTCGCGCGCGGCATCCAGCATGCGACCGCCGACCGCGTCGGGATCGCGGTGATGGAGCACGTCGCCGGCGGGCACGGGGGCGCCGTCGTGATGGCGATCGCGGTCATGGTCTCCACCTTCGGCTGCGTGAACGGCCTCGTCCTCGGCGGCGCGCGCGTCGCCTGGGCGATGGCGCGCGACGGCCGCTTCTTCTCCCTCGCCGGGCGGCTGAACGCGCGCCACGTGCCGGGCGCCGCGCTCTGGCTCCAGGGCGCGTGGGCGTCGGTGCTGGCGCTCTCCGGCCGCTACGGCGACCTGCTCGACTACGTGGTGATCGCCGAGCTGGTCTTCTACCTGTTCACGGTGGGCGGGCTCTTCGTCCTCGCGCGCCGGAGCGGCGAGCGCCCGCGGGGCGTCGGTTACCCGTGGGTGCAGGTGGCGTACCTCGCCGCCGTCGGCACCCTCGTCGGCGACCTGCTCGTCACCAAGCCCGCCTACACCTGGGGCAGCCTCGCCGTCATCGCGAGCGGCCTGCCCTGCTGGTGGTGGTGGCGCCCTACCCGGCAGCCCGCGACATCGGAGTCGGGCGCGCCCCCGCCTCGACCGCCGGCCCCGTGATCCGCATGCCGTAGAACGAACGCCGCACGAAGATCAGCGAGGCGAGGAAGAACACCGCCGCCAGCGCCGCGCTCTGCCGGCGCGGCATGCTGATCGCCAGCTCGACGGCGAGCAGCCCGAACAGCGTGGTGAACTTGATGACCGGGTTGAGCGCCACCGACGACGTGTCCTTGAACGGATCGCCGACGGTGTCACCCACCACCACGGCGGCGTGGAGCGCGGTGCCCTTCTCCTTCAGCTCCACCTCGACGACCTTCTTGGCGTTGTCCCAGGCGCCGCCGGCGTTCGCCATGAAGAGCGCCTGGTAGAGCCCGAAGAGCGCGATGGAGATCAGGTAGCCGACGAAGAAGAAGGGCTCGACGCAGGCGAACGCGAGGGTCGAGAAGAAGATGGCCAGGAAGAGGTTGAACATGCCGCGCTGCGCGTACTGGGTGCAGATCGCGACCACCTTCTTGCTGTCCTCGACCGACGCCTTCTCGACGCCCTCGAGCTTGATGTTGGCCTTGATGAACTCGACCGCGCGGTAGGCGCCGGACGACACCGCCTGGATGGCGCCGCCCGTGAACCAGAAGACGACCGCGCCGCCGGCCACCAGGCCGAGCAGGAAGGGCGCGTGCATGAGGGACAGCGACTCCATGCCGGTCTTGAGCCCGTCGGTGAGCGTCATGATGATGGAGAAGATCATGGTGGTGGCGCCGACCACCGCGGTGCCGATCAGCACGGGCTTCGCCGTCGCCTTGAAGGTGTTGCCGGCGCCGTCGTTCTCCTCGAGGAAGTGCTTCGCCTTGTCGAAGCTCGGGTCGAAGCCGAACTCCCGCTTGATCTCCTGCTTCACGTTGGGGATGCTCTCGATGAGCGACAGCTCGTAGACCGACTGCGCGTTGTCGGTGACCGGCCCGTAGGAGTCGACGGCGATGGTGACCGGGCCCATGCCGAGGAACCCGAAGGCGACGAGGCCGAAGGCGAACACCGGCGCGGGCGTCACGCCGCCGGGGCCGGTGATGAAGAGCATCGCGAGACCCTGGGTGCTGACCAGGTAGCCGACGCTCATGAGGGCGAGCGTCACCATCCCGAGCCAGTAGGCGCTGAAGTTGCCGGCGACGAGGCCCGAGAGCACGTTCAGGGACGCGCCGGCCTCGCGCGACGCCGTCACGATCTCGCGCACGTGCGCGGACTCCATCGAGGTGAAGACCTTCACGACCTCCGGGATGACCGCGCCCGCCAGCGTGCCGCAGCTGATGATGGTCGAGAGCTTCCACCACAGCGAGCCGTCGCCGAGGGTGGGGATGAGGAGCCAGGAGACCACGTAGGTGGCGACGATCGAGACGATCGACGTGATCCACACCAGCGCCGTGAGCGGCTGCTCGAAGTTCATCCGCTCGGCGTCGGCGTAGCGTGCGTGCTGGATGCGGGCGTTCAGCCAGTACGAGAAGCCGCTCGAGAGCACCATCACCAGCCGCATCACGAAGATCCAGACCAGGAGCTGCGCCTGCGTCGTCACCGACGGGGTGGCGAGCAGGATGAAGGTGATGAGCGCCACGCCGGTCACGCCGTAGGTCTCGAAGCCGTCCGCCGACGGGCCCACCGAATCGCCCGCGTTGTCACCCGTGCAGTCGGCGATCACGCCGGGGTTCCGGGCGTCGTCCTCCTTGATGTTGAAGGCGATCTTCATGAGGTCGGCGCCGATGTCGGCGATCTTGGTGAAGATGCCGCCCGCGATGCGGAGCGCCGCCGCGCCGAGCGACTCGCCGATCGCGAAGCCG
The DNA here is from genome assembly GCA_041497395.1 of Methylomirabilia bacterium. Classification (GTDB taxonomy): domain Bacteria; phylum Methylomirabilota; class Methylomirabilia; order Rokubacteriales; family DASRDR01; genus DASRDR01. Next base: position 2,416 of record JBGQGN010000221.1, on the reverse strand, counting down.
ATGAAGCACGGCCCCGCGTACGACGCCGGCGTGGCGAGTAGGATGAAGAGCATGATCGCGAGCTCGATCGAGATGAGCAGCATGCCGATGCTCATCCCCGCCTGGAGCGGGATGGCATAGGTGGGATAGGGCTTGCCGCGCAGCGCCGCGAACGCGGTGCGCGAGTTCGCGAAGGTGTTCACGCGGATGCCGAACCACGCCACCGCGCAGCTCCCGGCGATGCCGACCACGCTGAACAGGACGATGATCCCGACCTTGAACCAGCTGAGATGCTGCCCGGCGTGATCGACGGCCAGGAAGCGGAAGTAGACCACCATGATGGTGCCGATGAAGGTCCACAGGATGCCGATGAAGCGGATCTGCGTGGTCAGGTAGGTCTTGCACGTCTCGTAGATCAGCTCGGAGATCTCGCGCATGGCGCGATGCACCGGCAGGTTCCGGAGCGCGACGAACTGCGCGATCCCGAAAGCGAGCCCGAGCGCGCAGACCACGACGCCGAGCGCGACCAGCAGGGTCCACCCGTCGGTCGGGCCGAAGCGAACGGCGTGCAGGTCGGGAAGCACGAGGTTCGCCTCGCTGGCGCGGCCGAGGCCGGGTGCCCCGAGCACCGCCAGTGCGGCGGCGAGAGCGGTCAGTCGCGACGATCGCATGAATACCCCTTCCCCAAAAACGCGTTTCCCTATCGCGCCGGACACCGGTCCGCAAGCCGCGGGCCGCACCCGGGCGATCGCGGCGCTACGCGCGGCCGCGCCCCGCACGCGCGCGCCGCCGCCTCGCGGTCAGGGTGACTCCGCCGGCCGGTGCGGAGCTTCCGGGGGCTCCTCGCGCCGCTTGCCGGGTTTGCCCTTCTCGACCAGCGCTTCGAGGTCGTAGAGGTACCAGGCGTCGTCCACGCGGTCGTAGCGCCAGACGCGGCCGGTCTCGGTGTCGAGGACGAAGGTCCCCGAGTCGGCGCGGCAACTGAAGCGGTAGCGGCCGACGTCGACGGCACCGGCCACGCCGGCGGCGACGAGAACCGCCCCGACGACGAGCGCCGCGCGTGACAATGCGCTCACGGCGCCGCCTCGCGCGGCACCATGTCGCCGTCGGCTTTCTCCGGTTTGGCGGCCGTGGGCTTGTCGGCCGGCGGCTTGCCGTCGCCGGGCTTCTCGCCCCCGATCTCCGGCGGCTCCTCCACCGCATGGATCGCCCGCTGCCGCTTGGGCGACAGCGCGTCGCGCATGCGCCGCAGACCCTCCAGCCGATCGCTGAAGATGTCGGTGACTTCCTTCGATTCGTCGCGGTTGCGGATCACGTACGGGGTGATCAAGACGATCAGCTCCGTGCGGTCCGTCGTGTCGCTGTCGGAGCGGAAGACACGGCCGAGCACCGGGATGTCCATCAGGAACGGGACGCCCCTGCGGATGTGGCTGACGTCGTCCTTGATGATGCCGCCGATGAGCACGCTCTCGCCGTCGTGGACGACGACCGTCGTCTCGGCCTCCCGGGTTTTGAACGAGGGCGAGTTCGTGTTGCCGAACACCGCGGCGCCGACGGCACTCACCTCCTGCCGGATCTGCATGTTCACGAGCCCCTTCGAGTTCACCTGCGGGAGGATGGTGAGGATGGTGCCGGCGTCGCGGTACTGAACGCTGTTGACGCTCACCGCGTTGGTGAGGTTCTGCTGCAGCGGCGTCGAGTTCGAGGTGAGGATCGGGATCGAGTCGCCGACCAGGATGTGGGCCTCGCGGTTGTCGGCCGCGATGACGTGCGGCGCCGAGAGCATCTTCACGTGCGTGCGGGTCTGGAGTGCATTGATGAAGAGGTTGAAATGGTGTTGGTCCGTGAAAGTCGCGAACGAGCCAGTCGTCGGGGTCCGGGCGGCACTGCCCATGAAACCGGCGACGGGCAGCCCCGCCGCCCCCGGACCGAGCCCTTGGAAGAGGCCGTTGGCCGGCGGTTGCGTCGCGTTGAGAAAGCCCTCGGCGAACGCGTAGGTGATGCCGAACTCGAGGTCTTTGTTGAGCGATATCTCGGCGATCGTCGCCTCGAGCACCACCTGGCGCGGCACCACGTCGATCCGCTTGAGGACGTCGAGGATGAGCTGGAAGTCGCGCTTGGTGGCGAGGATGATGAGCGAGTTGGTGACGTCGTCCGCGACGATGCGCACCTCCTGCTTGAAGATCGGCGGCGGGCCTGGCGGCGGCCCCGGCGCACCGCCGCCGGCCACCGGTCCGCCGGGGAGCGAGACGCCGCGGACGCCGCCGCCGGCGACGCCGCCCTGCTGACCGGCGGCGCCGCCGGCGCCGCCGCCGAAGCCGCCGCCCCCCCCGCCGCCGCCCCGGCGGCCCCCCCCCCCCCCCCCCCCGGCGCGAACCCCCCCGCGCGGTGCGGCCGCCCCCCCGGGGCCCCCCCCCCCCCCCCGGGGCGGGGGCCG
>JBGQGN010000220.1:0-6622 GCA_041497395.1 Methylomirabilia bacterium | reverse complement strand
GCCCGGCTCGACGCGCCAAGCGCGCCAAGTGTCAAGGAGCTGGTGGTCGGGATCGACCTCGGGACCACGAACAGCCTGGTCGCCTACATGGACCGGGGCGTCCCCCAGGTGATCCGGGACGCGGAGGGCCGTGGGCTCCTGCCCTCGGTCGTCGCGTTCGGGCCCGCGGGCCCCGTTGTCGGTGATGCGGCGCGGCGGATGCTCGTGCGCCACGCCGAGCGCGCGGTGTACTCGATCAAGCGCTTCATGGGGAAGGGCTTCGAGGACGTCCGCGAGGAGCTGCGGTACTTTCCCTTCCACGTCACGCCGAGCCAGGAGATCGTCCGCATCCGGATCGGTGACCGGGAGCTCACTCCGCCCGAGGTCTCGGCCCTCATCCTCCGCGACCTCCGGACGCGGGCGGAGCGGCACCTTGGCCGCCCGGTGGAGAAGGCGGTGATCACGGTCCCGGCCTACTTCAACGACGCCCAGCGGCAGGCGACGAAGGACGCGGGCCGCATAGCCGGCCTGGACGTGCTCCGGATCGTCAACGAGCCGACGGCGGCGTGCCTCGCGTACGGGCTCCATCGGCGGAAGGAGGGCGTGATTGCGGTCTACGACCTCGGTGGCGGCACGTTCGACGTCTCGATCCTGAAGGTCAAGGACGGCATCTTCGAGGTGCTCGCGACCAACGGTGACACCCATCTGGGTGGGGACGACTTCGACCGCGCCCTGGTCGATCTGGTGGTGGACGAGCTCCGGGTCCGCCACGGCGTCGACGTCGCCGGCGAGGCGGACACGCTCCAGGAGATTCGCCTGGGCGTCGAGGCGGCCCGCATCCTCCTGTCCAGCGAGGAGCGGACGGTCTTCACCCTGCCGCCGCCGCAGCACCACCTCACCTACCGGCGGGAGCTGACACGGGCCGAGCTGGAGTCGGTGATCGGCCCCATCGTGGCGCGGACCCTGGGCCCCTGCCGGGTCGCCATCGCCGACTCGGGCCTGGCCCTCGAGGGAATCGACGAGATCGTCCTCGTGGGCGGGGCGACGCGGACGCCCCTCGTGCGGCGGCGGGTGCAGGAGCTGTTCGAGCGGGTGCCCCACTCCGAGCTGAACCCCGACGAGGTGGTGGCCCTCGGAGCAGCCGTTCAGGCGGACATCCTCGCCGGCGGGACGACCCACATGCTCCTCCTCGACGTCACGCCGCTCTCGCTCGGAATCGAGACGCTGGGCGGGGCCGTGGGCGTCCTGATCCCCCGGAACACCACGATCCCGACGTCCGCCAACGAGGGGTTCACCACCTCGGTCGACGGTCAGTCCGTCGTGGACATGCACGTGGTCCAGGGGGAGCGGGACCTGGCGAAGGACAACCGGAGCCTGGCGCGATTCGACCTCAGGGGCATCCCGCCCATGCCGGCGGGCCTGCCGCGCATCGAGGTGACCTTCCTGATCGACGCGAACGGCATCCTGAGCGTGACGGCGAAGGAGGCCCGGAGCGGCACCCAGGCCTCCGTCGAGGTCCGGCCGACCTACGGGCTGAGCGACGCCGAGGTCGAGCGGATGATCGACGAGTCGCTCGAGCACGCGGAAGCCGACGTCCGGGCACGCGGGCTGATCGACGCCCGGAACGAGGCCGACACCGTGCTGCGCGCGACCGAAAAGGCGCTGGTGCAGGGGGCGGACTTCCTCGAGGCCGAGGAGGCCGTGCGGATCCGCGAGGCCGTGGCGGCGCTCGCGGGCGCGCGCCAGGAAGAGGACGCCGGCGCGATCCGCGAGGCGACGGATCGCGTGAATCGGGAAACCCAGCAGCTGGCCGAGCGGCTGATGGACTCCGCGCTCCGGGACACGCTCAAGGAGCGACGGGTGGCCGACGTGCCGGCGGGGGAGGCGCGCTGACGATGGCCCGATACCGGGTCACGTTCAGGCCGGCCAACGTCACGGTGGAGGTCGACGACAAGGACTTCCCGTACGGCGATCACGGGAAGCCCGGGTCGCTCCTCGACATCGCGCTCCACCACGGGGTCCGGATGGACCACAACTGCGGGGGCAACTGTGCCTGCACGACCTGCCACGTCGTCGTCCGTCAGGGCGAGGAGAACCTCTCGCCCATGGAGCCGGACGAGGAGGATCGCCTCGACACGGCGACGGGCCTGACCCTCCACTCGAGGCTCGGTTGTCAGGCGATCGTGCAGGGCGACGTGGTCGTCGACATCGTGGAGTGACGGACGGGGGACCATGAGCATCAGCTGGCAGGACACCGAGGACATCGCGCTCGCCCTCGTGGAGCGCTATCCCGGCACCGATCCCCTCACGGTGCGGTTCACCGACCTCCATCGGTGGGTGACCGAGCTGCCCGGGTTCGCCGACGACCCGAAGGCGTCGACCGAAGGCAAGCTCGAGGCGATCCAGATGGCGTGGCTCGAGGAGTTCCGCGCGAATCAGTGAGGAACGGGAAGCGCTACCAGGTCACGATGGAATCGGCCGTGAAGATCAGGTCGAGAAGCTCGCTGGAGCCGATCGCATCCGAGTTGGACTGCGCCGGGAGGTCGGGATGGCCGTCACGCAGACGGTAGATACGGCCGGGCAGCGGCTCGGCGAGGCGGACGGCGTCGTGCATCAGCACGACCGAGAGCCGCACGCTCGGGTCCGCCGCCTGGGTGCGGATCACCTCGAGCGCCGTCGAATTCCCGGGGTCCTTGACCAGGTGCAGGACGTGCGGCACGGCCGTCTAGAAGAGAAGCGCCCGGCGGCTTCCCGCGAGGAGGCCCGCGAGCTCCGTCCGGTCGATCGGCAAGAGCTCGAGGCCGAGCGGATTCCAGCCGCCGTCAGGCCGCATGGCGCTTCGCTCGACGTGGAACACCTGGCCGAGCTTCTTGAGCGTGCCCAGGTGCCTGATGAGATCTTCCCCGTCCACGTAGTCCTCGACGTCCGCGTCGAGCACCTTCGCGCCCGCGCCCAGGAGGACGATCGTGACGGCGTTCTCCCCCGCGAGGATACCGAGCGCGATGCGCACGGCCTCGTTCGCGCGATGCGACGTCTCCGGGTCCACCGACACGGCGACGAGAACGGGGATCTCGGTCTCGGGCATCACGCGACGTCGACGGCCTTGCGGGCCGGGTCAGTTGAGCGCGATGAAGCGCTCGGTGCCATTGATGAGATCGGTGAGGACGACGAGGCCGCAGTACGTCGCCTTGTCCGTGATGGGCAGGCGCCGTCGCTGGCAGCCGTAGGCGCACACGAAGAGCTTCGCGCCACGGCGGCCGAGCTCGAGCACGCGCTCGTCGTCGATGTTGCGGACACCGTCGTCCACCATGTAGAGGTAGAGGTCCACGCCGCGATCCAGCGCCGCCCGGGCGAGGCCGAGACCGGTCTCGAGGTTGGGGTGCCGCGGGTCGGTGGAGAGGAGCATGCCGAGCTTGCGGCCGCGCAGAACCTGGCTCGCGACCTCGCCGCTCATTGCGCGTTAACGCTAGCATCCGGTCGGTACGCTGTCAACGCGGAGAGCCCTTCGTGGGCGCTTGCGCGGCGGCGGGCCGGCCGAGTCACGAGGTGAGGAACGTCATGCGACGCGTCTATCTCGACCACAACGCCTCGACCCCCGTTCACCCCGACGTCCTGACGGCGATGCTGCCCTATTTCTCGGAGCGCTTCGGCAATGCCTCGAGCATCCACGGTTTCGGGCGGGAGGCTCGTGACGGCATCGACGTCGCGCGCGAGAGCATCGCAGGCTTCCTGGGAGTCACACCGGAGGAGATCGTGTTCACCTCCGGCGGCACCGAGTCGGACAACCTGGCCGTCAAGGGTGTCGCGGGCGCCCGGCCGGGGGGCCACATCGTCACGACCGTGGTCGAGCATCACGCCCTCTTGCGCACCTGTCAGGCGCTGGAGCAGGCCGGCCACGCCGTGACGTACCTACCCGTCGACGGCGAGGGGCTGGTGGATCCGGACGACGTGCGGCGCGCGCTCCGTCCGGACACGATCCTAATCTCGATCCAGACGGCGAACAGCGAGACCGGAACGCTGATGCCGATCGAGGCGATCGGGCGAATCGCGGCGGAGCGAGGTATCCCGCTCCACGCCGACGGCGTCCAGACATTCGGCAAGCTGCCTGTGTCGCTCCGCGAGTCCGGGATCGCGCTCATGTCGATGTCGGCGCACAAGATCTACGGGCCGAAGGGCATCGGCGCCCTCTACATCGGCAAGGGTACCCGCATGGTGTCCGTCCAGCACGGCGGTGACCACGAGCGGCGGCGGCGGGCCGGGACCGAGCACGTGCCCGGCATCGTGGGGTTCGGCAAGGCGGTCGAGCTCCGGGCCCTCAACATGACGGAGGAGGCGGGTCGGGTGTCGGCTCTCCGCGACCGGTTATGGGAGGGCGTGCGGCGGGCTGTGCCGGACGTGCGGCTCAACGGCCACCCCACGCGTCGCCTGCCCGGCACGCTCAACATGAGCTTCCGCGGTCTGGAGGCGGAGTCGCTCATCCTGGGGCTCGACCTCAAGGGCATCGGGGTCTCCGCGGGCTCAGCGTGCACCTCTGGGAGCCTGGAGCCCTCGTACGTGATCACCGCCATGGGCATCCCCGTCGACTGGGCGCTCGGCGCCGTCAGGACCTCGCTCGGGGCGGGCACGACGGTCGGGGAGATCGACTACGTCCTCGACGTCCTGCCGGCAGTCGTACAGCGGATCCGGGCCATGTCGCCCGCCGGGGCGGCCTGACGGAGAGGGACGGCGCAGCGGGCCGTCCACGGTACCATGTACAGCGAGACGCTCCTGGACCACTTCCGCGCCCCCCGGAATGTCGGGATGATGCGGAGCCCGGATGCGGTGGGAGAGAGCGAGGATCCGAGCTGTGGAGACCTGGTGCGCTTCTACCTCCGCATCGAGGGTGACCGGGTCCGGGAAGCCCGGTTCCAGACCTATGGCTGCGGCCCGTCGATCGCGGCCTCGAGCATCGCGACCGAGCTGGTACGCGATCGGTCCATCGAGGCGCTGGGCGAGCTGACCCCCGAGGTCGTCGAGTCGGCGCTCGGGGGGCTGCCGGAGGATCGGCGGCACGCGGCCATCATGGTCGTGGACGCGCTCAGGAGCGCCCTCCGGCACTACCGGACGGGTGGGTCCCGGGAGACGAAGCATGTTTGACGCGATTCGGCGGGATGTCACGGCGGCGATGGAGCGTGACCCGGCGGCGCGGAGTCGGCTGGAGGTGGTGCTCTGCTACCCCGGCGTCCACGCGCTTGCCTTTCACCGGCTGGCGCACCGGCTGTGGGGCGTGGGGTGGGTGGTACCGGCGCGGCTGGTGTCACACGCATCGAGATTCCTGACGGGCATCGAGATCCACCCGGGCGCGCGCATCGGCGCGGGTGTCTTCATCGACCATGGCATGGGGGTCGTGATCGGTGAGACCGCCGAGGTCGGCGACGACGTCACCCTCTACCAGGGCGTGACGCTTGGCGGCACCAGCCTCAAGCGCGAGAAGCGGCATCCCACGCTGGAGCGAGACGTCGTGGTGGGCACCGGCGCCGCCGTGATGGGCGCGCTCCGGGTGGGCGCGGGGGCCCGCATCGGCGCGGGATCGGTGGTGGTGGCCGAGGTTCCCCCGAACTCCGTCGTGGTCGGCGTCCCGGGCAAGGTGATCTATCGCGACGGCAAGCGCGTCGCCCCGCGCATCGATCTCGAGCACGCCGACTTGCCCGACCCGCTTACCCAGGCGATCGAGCAGATGCTCGACCGCATCCACGCGCTCGAGTCGGAGGTCCGGGGGCTCCGCCGCGCGCTGGACCAGCCGGTGGAGCCCGAGACGCGCTCGTGATCCGGGCAATCCCACGACCGGCCGCGAAGATGTCGTCCGGGGGGTCTCTGTCGCCGTGGCGGGGGTCTCGGGCGCGCCGTCCCGCCGGGTACTGACCACCGGCCGCGCGGGGGCCGGGCGCGAGGCGCGAGCCTCGCGCGTGATCCTCCACGTCGACATGGACGCGTTCTACGCGTCCGTGGAGCAGCGCGACCGGCCCGAGGTTCGCGGGCGCCCGGTCGTGGTGGGCGCCGACCCCCGCGGACGGGGCGTGGTCTCCGCGGCGTCCTACGAGGCGCGCCGGTTCGGGATCCACTCGGCGATGCCCATCGGGCGCGCCTATCGTCTGTGCCCGACGGCCGCTTTCCTGCCGGTGGATATGGACAAGTACGCGCGGGAGTCCGAGCGGATCATGGCGATCCTCGCCGACTTCACCCCTCTGGTCGAGCCCCTGTCCCTGGACGAGGCGTTCCTGGACGTCACCGGCTCGCGAGCCCTCCACGGCACCGGCGTGGAGATCGCGCGCCGGATCAAGGCGCGGATCCGGGACGAGGTGGGACTGACCGCGTCGGCGGGCGTCGCCCCGAACAAGTTCGTCGCGAAGATCGCCTCCGAGCTGGAGAAGCCCGACGGGCTGGTCGAGGTTGGCCCGGACCAGGAGGCGGCCTTCCTGCGCGATCTGCCGCTGCGCCGGCTCTGGGGCGTGGGCCCGGCGGCGGAGGGGGAACTCGCCGCCCTCGGGGCTCGCACGATCGGGGACCTGGTCCGTCTGGGTCGGGGGCGGCTCGAGGCGCGGCTGGGCGCCTCCGGCGCGCACCTCTTCGAGCTGGCCCAGGGGATCGACGAGCGGCCCGTGGT
>JBGQGN010000219.1:0-6663 GCA_041497395.1 Methylomirabilia bacterium | reverse complement strand
GTCGCTCGATACCGTGTTCGGCGGGCGCGTCGACATGGGCGCCGGGCCGCGGCCCCTGGTCGAGGTCCAGGTGACGGACGAGGGGGAGGGCATTCCCGCCGAGCTGCTCGATCGCGTGTTCGATCCTTTCGTGACCACGAAGCCCCGGGGGCTCGGGCTCGGCCTGGCCCTGGCGCATCGCATCGTCGACGAGCATCGCGGCGCCCTCCGCGTCGCGAGCACGCCGGGCAAGGGGACGATCTTCAGCGCCTACCTGCCGATCGCGCCGACCACGAGCGTGGCCCTGCCGCCCGGGCCTCCCGCCGGCGGCGCCCTGCGGCCCGAGCCGCCGCCGGCTTCGCGATGACACCCGCCCGGATCCTCGTCGCCGACGACGAGCCGTCGATGCGATGGCTCCTCGAGCGGGTGCTGGGCCAGGCGGGCCACTCGGTCACCGTCGTGGAGGACGGCGCCGGCGCGCTCGCGCGGGCGGGCGCCGAGCCGTACGATCTGGCGTTCGTCGACGTGCGGATGCCCGACGTCGACGGGCTCGAGGTGCTCTCGCGCCTCAGGACCTCCGCGCCCGACACGGCCGTGATCGTGATGACGGCCCACGGGAGCGTCCGCTCCGCGGTCGAGGCGATGCAGCGCGGGGCCTACGACTACCTCACGAAGCCGTTCGACAACGACGAAGTGCGGCTCCTGGCCGAGCGCGCGCTCTCGGCGCGGGCGCTTGCGCGCGAGGTCGTCGAGCTCCGGACGGGGATCCAGGAGGTCTGGGAGTTCGGCGCGCTCGTCGGCAAGTCGGCCCGGATGCAGGAGGTCTACAAGACCATCGGCCGGATCGCCGGGACCGACGTGACCGTCCTCCTGCGCGGGGAGTCGGGGACGGGCAAGGAGGTCGTCGCCCGCGCGATCCATCACTACAGCCGGCGGGCCGGCAAGCCCTTCGTGGCGGTCTCCTGTGCGGCCATCCCGGCGACACTCCTCGAGGCCGAGCTCTTCGGGCACGAGCGGGGCGCGTTCACGGATGCCCATCAGCGCCGCCTCGGCCGGTTCGAGCTGGCGCACGGCGGCACCATGTACCTCGATGAGGTGGGTGACCTGGGACCGGAGCTCCAGCCCAAGCTCCTGCGGGTGCTCCAGGAGCGGCAGCTCGAGCGCATCGGCGGCGGCGAGGTCATCCCCGTCGACGTCCGCGTCGTCGCCGCCACGAACCGTGATCTGGAGACCCTCATCCGGGAGGGACGCTTCCGCGAGGACCTCTACTACCGCCTGAACGTCGTCGCGCTCACCCTGCCGCCGCTCCGGGAGCGGATCGAGGACGTTCCGTTCCTGGTTGACCACTTCCTCGGGAAGTACGGGACCGAGCTGGGCGAGCGGGCGGTGGCCACCGAGGCCCTCGAGCGCCTCATGGGCTATGGCTGGCCGGGGAACGTCCGCGAGCTCGAGAACGTGATCCAGCACGCGATGGTGATGGCGGGGGGCGGGGTCATCCTGCCCGAGCACCTGCCGATCGCCCCGGGCACGGGCCCGCCTCCGGCCGCGGCCGGGACCCTCGAGCAGCTGGTCGAGCAGAAGCTCGCCGAGTGCGTGCGCGGGTTGGGGCGGCGCGAATCCGCGAATCTCTACGACCTCCTGATCGGGCTCGTGGAGCGGCCGCTCCTGCGCGCGGTGCTGCGCGAGACCGGCGGGAACCAGCTGCGCGCGGCCGCGCTGCTCGGGATCAACCGCAACACGCTCCGGAAGAAGCTCCGGCAGCTCGGATTGACCGCCGGTGGTGCCGACGGCTGAGCCGCACCGGGGCGGGCGGCATCGTCTGAGCCAGGCCGTCCTGCCCCGTGGAAGGCGCGCCGATCTGAATTCGGTCACCCTGGGTCCGGTCACGCTCTCGAGGGAGGCGGGATCGTTGTGAGGCGGCGTTAGAAGACCTGCGGGCGAATGTGCCCGGCGCGTAACCGCTGGTCCAGCGGTGTCGCGCCGCAGCTTGACCGCGTCTGGTCCCGGGAATATCGTAGCGGTGAACGAAACGGGCGATGGAGTGCCGCCCCGAACCGCTGCCGTGGTCAAGCGGCAGCTGATGACTCCTACTGGGGATCCGGTAGGAGTCGTTTGTTTCTCGGGTCCCCCCCCCAGGGGTCCCTGGCCTGGGATCGGTTGTCGGTTGGAGGTGGGCCATGGGCGACCAGGAGCGCAAGACCAAGCGGAGCCCGGGATCCGAGCAAGAGGACGCGCCAGCGACACCAGTAGCCAGCACCAACGTGGCCGAGAAAGGCGCGAAGCTCAAGAAGAGCCTCGACGAGCTGATCGACGAGATCGACGGCGTGCTCGAGGAGAACGCGGAAGAGTTCGTGAAGAGCTACGTGCAGCGGGGGGGCGAGTAGCCGCCGATGGCGCTGCCCCGCTGGCTTACCCGCCTGAGGGGGGCAGCCCGATGACACCGCAGGCAAGTTCATCGGATGCATCGACGTGATCGACGTCTCGAGCTCCTCCGCCGCCAGGCGGCCTTCGCGCGCTCGACCTCGGCGCGCGAGCATCTACCCCTCCGAACGCAGCGCGTCCGCTCCCGTTCCAGGACCTCTGCGCGCCCCATCACTGGGGCCCACGCTCCCGCCCGCGGGAAAGTGACTCTGGATCGTCACACACCCTCGCGGGTCGCCATGCGGGGCACAAATGCGAGTCCGATGAGAGCGAGAGTCGCCAGGGCCGCCCCGAGGGCGAACGGCGCGGCCGGCGAGACCCGCGCCCAGAGAACTCCGGCGATGAGGCTGGCCGGTAACGCCATGACGCCGACGGCGGCGTTGTAGAGTCCGTAGGCGAGCCCGCGCGTGGCGCTGGGCACGAGCTCGGCCACGAGCGCCTTGCTCGATCCTTCCGTCAGCGCGTAGAACAGGCCGTAGAACGCGTAGAGCGGCCAGATCATCGAGGGAGTCGATACGAGTGCGAAGCCGAGATAGGTCAAGGCATAGACGCCCCAGCCGGTCGCGATCATCTTCCGGCGTCCGATGCGGTCGGCGAGCTGTCCGGCAGGAATCGCGGTGAGCGCGGAGACGAGGTTGAAGACCGCGTAGACGATCGGGATCAAGACCGGTGACACGCCGACGTCCTGGGCCCGCAGAATCAGGAAGGCGTCGGACGAGTTGCCCAGCGTGAAGAGCAGCATCACGGCAAGCAAGCCGGCGAACGGTCCCTTGAGGACGCTGAGCGAGAGGCGCTGCTTCGTCACCGCCACCGAGCGCTCGGTCACGAAGAGGCCAATCAGGAGCAGCGGGATGGCGGCAATCAGACCAGCGACCCAGAAGACTTCGTGGTAGCGATTCGGGTGGTCGAGCCAGACGCGAAGCAGCCAGAAGGCAAGGACGGGCCCGGCGACCGAGCCCAAGGTGTCGAGCGTCCGCTGAACGCCGAACGCGTACCCCAGCTTGCGGCCACCGGCCGAGCCCGCCACGAGCGCGTCGCGCGGCGCGTCCTTGACGCCCTTGCCCACGCCATCGCCAAGCCGGAGCGCGAACACGGCGGCGCCAGACCCCGCGAAGCCGAGGCCGAACCGGCTGATCGCCGATAGCGCATATCCAACGAACACTAGGGGCTTGCGCTTGCCGAGCGCATCCGAGAGATACCCCGCGGCGATCTTCATGAGACTGACGACACTGACGAGCGCCCCCTCGATGAGGCCGATGAACTCCTTCGACAGCCCGAGGGCGGAGGCGTAGAACACGGGCAAGATGGGCTGGATCATGTCCTGGGCGAGACCCCCGAAGAACGCCACCCAGCCCAGCGCCACCACGTTGCGAAGCTGACGGTCCGGTCCGACAGTGCTAGCCGTGGTCGACTTGACCCTCGGCATCATCCGCTCCTTTCGAAGAGTAGTCGGTACGAGAGGCGCCGGAAGCTGACGCCAAGGCCCGCCGCCACATCGCCCACGGCATCGAAGGCGCGATCGTCGGACACGATCTCCATGCGGTCTCCGGGCCTCGCGTCTCCCAGCCAGACTCCCGCTGTGGCGGCGATCTTCAGATCGCTCCAATCGGGGACGCCCGGAATGGGCGCGGTGTGGACCAGATCGGCGCCGTGGCGGGCCAGCAGCCGCGCCGTGTCCGGTCCGATCACCCGCCAGTTCCCGACGGCGAAGACACGGGTGCGAGCGGCGCGGTCAGCGAGACGAAGGTGATCGATCAGACGGACGATATGCTGGACTCGACTCGCATTCTCGACATCGAAAAACACGATGCGCCTCGTCCGTTGCTCCACGACCGGCGTCGGATCGCAGAGCAGTGGACGCGCATCGGGCGCCAGTGACGGATCGACGACCTGCCGACGGCGGCGGGGCTTGCGACGACGTGTAGCCATTGGTCTCCTTTGAACGAGCGCCAAGCCCGACGCCTTTGGATGAAGAGCAGATCGATGATCCCCAGGCTGCGCGTCCTTCCCCTGCAGCGAGCCTCCCTGCGGACGGAAGCACCACCGCGTCCACCGTGGGCCTCGAAGGTGGCCAGTCCGAGACGGTAGCCAATCCGCAGGGGAGCGCTCCGCGTCTCAGCGCCGTCCCACGTTTCCTCGGATCGCCTCGGCCCGCCGTCGAAGCGCGCCCAGTCGCCCAAGCTCGGCATGGACTGCGTCCGCCCCCGCCTGCTGGCGGGCCCGGGCCTGGGACAGGGCGTGCTCCGCGATCGTGACGATCTCCTGGAGTCGCACCCCGATCTCCGCCTCCAGCTGACGCCGGCTCTCGACGACCCGATCGACTAGGTCGTTCACGACACGCGCGCCATTCGTCGCGAGGAGCCGCTCGAGGTAGGCGCCGGCCTCGCGCCGGACCGCGGCGAGCGCTATGCGTCTGGGCACAAGCCGCGTCATGAGCCAGCCTGCCGGACCCGCGCTCGCGACCACGAGAAGATCAGCAAAGTAGAAGTGGCGCGGGGTCCGGAAGGCCGTCTCCGGCCCGAGCTCGGCGGGCAGCCCGGCAAGGACGGGATCTCCGGTGGCGCGCAATCGCGCCAGGAAGCCGTTGACGAGCTCCACGAAGCGAGCGGTCACCCCTCGGTACAGCCCCTCCGCTCGGGGCTCGAGGTCACGACGCCACGCCTCGACGTGCTCCCGGGCTACCGCCCGCGCGTGCTCCATCGCGCGCGCCCGAAGCACGCCGCGCGAGGGACCGTTCACTGGGGTCATCCGTTGCGCCAGCTTGCGCGTCGCGTCGGCCAGGGTCGCGGCCAGAAACCGCCGCCGCTCGGCGTTCAATGCCCGGGCGAGCCGCTCCTGCTCGGCCGTGAAAAGTGGGCCGAGATCGGTCAACGCACGCTCCGACTCCGCGACGGCCTGGCGCAGCGCCGCCACCCCCCGCGCCGACTCGTCGAGCGGGCGGACGAGCGCCTCGCGGTGCAGGTCGAGAACTTGGAGCAGCCGATCGGCGAGACGCTGGACTCCCCGTTCGGCGGCGACACGTACCAGCGCGTGGCCCGACGCGCAGGCGAGCGTTTCGAGGGCGTGCTCGAGGGCTCTCCAGTCGCGGGTCGGTGGCCCTGCCAGCTGCTCGATGGCGCTGATCTCGAAGATCCGTTCGGGTGGCCGCCGAAGCCGCCGGCCGAGGACCTGCTGGGCGAAGCGCCGTGCCTCGTCACGGTCTCTCGCGGAGAGCCGGTCCGCCTTGTTGAGGACGAAGATCAGTGCCTCCGTGTGTTGGGCGACGTCCTCGACCAAGGCCAGCTCTTCCCCGGAGATCGGCGGATCGGCGCCCAGGACGACGAGGGCGGCGTCGATGTGGGGGACGAAGTCCCGGGTTATCCGCGTGCTGTCGGAGAACACCGACCCCAGCCCCGGCGTGTCGACCAGACACATCCCGGAGGCCAGGATCGGGCTCGGGACGAAGACCTCCACGGCCTCGACGCCTTTCCGGTTCTCGCGGTTCTCCGCCTCCGTCACGTAGGCGCTCACGTCGGCGGGATCGATGTCACGCCAGTCGCCTTCCCGCAGTCGGACCCTGGCCGCGCGACGCGGGCCGTGCCGCAGCACCGTCACGGCCGTCGTGACCGGAACCACGCCCGTGGGGAGGATGGACTCGCCGACCAGGGCGTTGAGGAGGGTCGACTTGCCGCGCTTGAACTGCCCGACGCACGCGACGACGAAGCGCCCCTCGGCGAGCCGCTCCGCGAGCGCCGCGGCCTCGGCCGGGAGGTGATCGACGCCGACCTCGCTCGCCACGTCAGCCACCTCCCGGAGGGCGCCTGCAAGGTCCAGGTCCGGGGGCGCGGGACCCCCGGCTCTATCAGGGGGGCCCAGCATGCGGCCCTCCGGGGCCGAAGGACGGAACGGGGGCGTGCGTTCCGAGGACCCTGCACGGTCCCGCCGCCCGCCGGGGTTCGCCCATCGGCGACTCGCGGTGGCGACGAAGAGCGAGGTTGGCCGCGGGCACGCTATGCGTCCTCGCCACGATCGATGCGGCCACCGTGGCCCCGCACGATCAGCGCGCGCCCCGTGCCGACGACGACCGTCAGGGCAGCGATTGCCGCGACCAGCGGATAGCTCCAGGCCGGGAGCCCAACGATGACCGTGCTCCCCCCTGCGCCCAGTGTGATCCCGACCACGCCGGCAAGGCCCACCGTCGCCATCACGTCGCGGAGCCAGACCCCGAGTACCCGGTGATTCACCGCGACGACCTGATCCAGATGCAGATCGCCGAAGCAGTCG
>JBGQGN010000218.1:0-6672 GCA_041497395.1 Methylomirabilia bacterium | reverse complement strand
GTGCCGGATCTCACACGCCTGCTCGACGCGGAGGGCGTGGGGCGGATCCTGGTGCTCACCGACGAGCCGGAGAAGTATCCACAGGGCGCGCGCTGGGCGCCCGGCGCAGAGGTCTGGCACCGGGACCGCCTGGACGAGGCCCAGCGGATCCTTCGGGAGGCCCCGGGGGTCACGGCCCTGATCTACGATCAGCGCTGCGCCGCCGAGAAGCGGCGGCTCCGGAAGCGCGGCAAGCTCCCCGATCCCGCCATGCGCGTGGTCATCAACGAGCTCGTGTGCGAGGGATGCGGCGACTGCGGCGTCAAGTCGAACTGTCTGTCCGTCCAGCCGGTCGAGACGGAGTTCGGCCGCAAGACCCAGATCCACCAGTCGTCGTGCAACAAGGACTACTCGTGCCTCCAGGGCGACTGCCCCTCCTTCCTCACGGTGGTGCCGGCGGGGGGACCGCGCCCCAGGCCCCGGAAGCGCTACATCGTCGACCGGAGCCTGCCCGAGCCCGAGCTGCGCGTCCGGCGGACGGCGAGCCTGTTCCTCATGGGGATCGGGGGCACCGGCGTCGTGACCGTGAACCAGATCCTGGGGACCGCCGCGCTCCTCGATGGCAAGCACGTCGCGGGCCTCGACCAGACGGGTCTCAGCCAGAAGGGGGGGCCGGTGGTCTCGCACCTTCGCATCGGCGAGACCGCGGCTGACATTGCCGGCAAGGTGGGTGTCGCCGAGGCCGACCTGTACCTGGGCTTCGACCTGCTCGTCGCCACCTCGGCGCCGAACCTCCTGCGCGCGCGGCCCGATCTCACGATCGCCGTCGTCTCGACCACCCAGGTGCCGACGGGCGCGATGGTGGCCTCGACCGACGTCGCGTTCCCCGACCCGGGCGGCCTTCTCGCCGCGATCAACCGGGTGACCCGGAAGGACGAGAACGTGTTCGTCGACGCCCTCGGCCTGGGCGAGGCCCTCTTCGGCGACCACATGGCCGCCAACATGATCCTGCTGGGCGCGGCCTACCAGGCGGGGGCGATCCCCGTGCGGGCCGCGGCGATCGAGGAGGCCATCCGGATCAACGGCGTCCAGGTCGAGATGAACGCCCAGGCGTTCCGCGTGGGCCGGCTTCTGGTCGCCGATCCCGGATGGGTGGGGACGTTCGAGCGCGGCCGCGCGGGTGCCGTGGCCGTGCGGGGAGAGATCGGGCCAGAGGCGCGGGCCCTGATCGACGCCGTGGGGGCCAGCGGTGAGCTGCGGCGGCTGCTCGAGGTCCGGGTGCCCGAGCTGATCGCGTACCAGGACGGGGAGTACGCGCGCCGCTACGTCGACTTCGTCCGGACGGTCGCCGAGGCGGAGCGGGCGGCCGTGCCGGGCGAGACGCGGCTCGCCGAGGCGGTGGCGCGCCATCTCTACAAGCTGATGGCCTACAAGGACGAGTACGAGGTGGCGCGGCTCCACCTCCGGCCCGAGGTTCGCGCGTCGATCCAGGCGGAGATGGGCGAGGCCAAGGTGCGCTACGAGCTCCACCCGCCAATCCTCCGGGCGCTGGGCATGAAGCGGAAGCTCTCGCTCGGCTCGTGGGTCGAGGGGGTGTTCCGGCTGCTGGTCGCGCTGCGCCGTCTCCGGGGTACCGCGCTCGATCCCTTCGGCTTCGCGAGGGTCCGCCGGGTCGAGCGGGCGCTCGTCGCCGAGTACCGAGGCATGGTGGAGCGCGTGCTGCGTGACCTCGGTCCCGAGCGTCACGAGCGCGCCGTGCGGATCGCGCGCCTACCCGACCTCATCCGCGGCTACGAGGACGTCAAGCTGCGGAACGTCCGGCGCTTCCGCGAGGAGGCACGGGCCCTCGGCGCCGAGGCCTGACGCGAGCGTCTCGCGGCCTCATGGATCTTCGCCAGCTCGAGGTCTTCGCCGGAGTGTACGAGATCCGGAGCTTCTCCCGGACCGCCTCCGCCCTCCGCCTCACCCAGTCCACCGTGAGCGAGCACGTGCGGCTCCTCGAGGAGGAGCTTGGCACTCGACTGTTGGACCGCCTGAGTCGGGAGACCGTGTCGACGCGAGCCGGGGAGCTGCTCTACGGCTACGCTTGGCAGATGCTCGCGCTCCGGACCGAGGCGCGGCAGGCGCTCGACCAGTTCCTCGGTCAGGTCACCGGCACGCTCCTCGTGGGCGCGAGCACCATCCCAGGCGAGTATGTGCTCCCGGCCGTCATCGGACCGGCGCCCCCGGCGAGCCCGGGAGGCCCCGGCGCACGCGATCCGATGTCTCACGCGCGACGGCCGGCCCGGGCCAGAGCCCGGGTCACTGGCCCGCGCGGCGCCGGGGGATGACGTCGGTGGCGACCCGCTCGAGGACCGGGAAGTGCTCCGGGTCCGGGGCATCGACGAGGAACTCGTTGACCCCGGCCTCGCCGTAGCGGCCCACCATCTCCTCGAAGGCGCCGACGCTCGACCAGGGGTCGGCGAGCCCTTGCTCCTTCATCTTGGACGCCCAGCCGTAGAACGACCGCCAGATCGTCCCCGGATCCCGGCCGATCGCTGCGCAGTGCTCGTCGAGGATCCCGTTGCGCTCGCGCATCTCGCCCAGGGTGCCGAACGAGTTCCAGGCGTCGGCGTACTCCGCGCAGATCCGGAGCATGCGCGACTTGTGGGCGCCGAGTGTCAGCGGAGGGCGCGGCTGCTGGATCGGGCTCGGGCGGACGTGGGCGCCCGTCAGCCGGTAGTACTTTCCGGCGAAGGTGAGCTGGCCGTGGCGCAAGAGCCCGTCGACGATCTGGACGGCCTCGTGGAAGCGGCCGACCAGCTCCCCGGGCGGCGGGAGGGGGATGCCGAACTGCTCGTGCTCGGGCACGAACCACCCGGCGCCGAGGCCGAGCTCGAGCCGGCCATTGGAGACGTGGTCGACGGTCATCGCCTCGTGCGCGAGGAGCCCCGGGTGGCGGAACGTGTTGCAGCTGACGAGGACGCCGATGCGAATGCGCGACGTGCGGGCCGCGAGCGCCGCCAGCAGCGTCCAACCCTCGTAGTAAGGCCCGGTCGGCCGGCTGGGCTGGTTGAAGTGGTCGCAGTCCCACACGCTGTCGAAGCCGAGGCGCTCGAAGTGCTGCCAGCGCTCGACGAGCGTGGCGAACGGCAGGTTCTGGTCAGTGCACAGCCCGAAGCGCATCCCGCGGGGCATTCGCCGACCTCCGGAGCGAGGGTGACCGACGCGTCAGCGCGTCTCTGGCCTCCGAGTATGCGAGGCCGGGCGCGGAGGCGTCAATCCGGGCGTCGGTGCGGGGCTTCCTTCTCCGTGCGGAGGAAGTCGATGAGACGCTGGGTCAGCTCGGGAGGGATGTCCTCGGCCTGGAGCGTGCGGGCGATGTTGACGGTGTCCCGGTAGGTGTTGACGAAGCAGACGCACGAGGGACACAGGTCCAGGTGGATCTCCAGCGCCCTCGAGCGCTCGGGTGGGAGCTCTCCTTCGATGTAGTCCACGAGGAGCTCCACGCACTCGTCGCAGCGCGCCACGTGGGGGATGAGTTCCACGCCCGGTCGCTCTCCTCCGGCCCGGAGACGGCTATGTCTCGGACCGCCCTGATCCTAACACGGGCTCCCACGCGGCAAGCCCCCCCCGGCGGGACTGCCGGGACCTACCCGCCCTACTGGTGAGACGGCCTCCGCCGGCCGATCGTTGCGGGGTCCGGGGCCGGGCGGGGGTGTGGACGGCCCCCGGGAGACCTGGCGGGTTGGAGCGGTCCCCCCGACTCCGCTATCATGACCGCTCGAGGGGAGGCCGCCATGGCACTGAAGAAGCTCGGCCACGTGGTCCTCAAGGTGCGCGATCTGGATCGTTCCGAGGCGTTCTACACGGGCGTCCTCGGCCTCGTCGTGACCGGCCGGCTGCCGGGTCGAATGGTCTTCTTCTCGGTACCCGGGAGTATCGACTCGCACGACCTCGGCCTCTGGAAGGTGGGCCCGGACGCGGCTCCCCAGGCGCATGCCCAGGTGGGCCTGTTCCACGTCGCCTGGCAGGTGGAGCGCGTGGAGGACCTCCAGGCCTTCCACGACTCGCTCGCCGCTCGAGGGGTGGCCGTGCGCGCGACCATGGACCATGGCGCGAACCTGTCGGTGTACTTCGAGGATCCCGACGGCCACATGCTCGAGGTCACGTACGAGAAGCCGCGGGAGACGTGGCCCCCGGGCCGGAACCCGTTCGCCGGGCGCGAGCCCCTTCCATTCCAGGCCGCGCGGCGCTGAGACCGCGCGGCGCCGAGACCTGCATGGAGCCGGTCCTGGCCGCGCTCGCCCGCTTCGTGGCGGGGATCTCCGAGGGCGTCATCCCCGGCGCGGTGCGCGACCGCGCGGCCGTGGTCCTCGCCGACACGGTCGGCGCCATCCTTGGAGGCAGCCAGGAGCCGGAGGTTCGACGGCTCCACGCCCGCGCCGACCGGGCCATGGGTGTGGCCACGGTTCTCGGGGAGGGCTTCGCCCTCGTCGAGCCGTGGTGGGCGATCGTGTCGAACGGCCTCGCCGGCACGATGCTCGAGCTGGACGAGGGGAACCGGTTCGCGCGGGGTCATCCCGGGATCCACGTGCTGCCGGCCGCTCTGGCGGAGGCCGAGCGGCTCGGCCGGTCCGGCGGGGCCCTTCTCGCCGCGCTGGTGGTGGGCTACGACGTGGCGGCACGGCTGGGCGGCGGGGCGCCGGTCCGCCCGGGGGTGCACATGCACGGCGTCCACGGAGCCCTGGGCGCAGCGGCCGCCGTCGCCCGGCTGCGGGAGCTGGACGGGGACGTCACCGCCCGGGCGCTCGGAGTGGCCGCCGGCCTCACGCTGGGGACGTCCTGGCGCACGGCGCTCGGCGGAGCGACCGTGCGGAACGCGTACGCGGGTGTCGCGGGCGCCAACGGCTGGCTCGCCGCCGACCTCGCGGTCGCCGGGACCACGCCGCTGCCCGACATGCTTACCGAGATCTTCGGCCGGATCAGCGGTTCCGGACTCGACGTGGCCGCGGTCCTGGACGGGCTCGGCGAGCGCTTCGAGATCTCGCGCAACTATTTCAAGCGCCACGCCTGCTGCCGATACAACCACCCTGCCGTCGACGCGATCGAGGAGCTCCTGGAGAGGACGGCCATCGCGCCCGAGCGGATCGCGTCGATCCGCGTCGCGACCTCGGCCCTCGGCGCCACGATGAGCGACCAGGACCCCGTCGGGGCGCTCGGCGCGAAGTTCTCGATCCCGTACACCCTCGCCGCTCGGCTCGTCCTTGGAAAGTGGGGCGACTGCGGGGTGGAAGCCTTCCGAGAGCCCGCTCTGTCCGACCCCGGCGTGCGCGCTCTCGCCCGGCGGGTGGAGGTCGTGGAGGATCCCGCGCTGACCGCGCTCACTCCTCACGCCCGGCCCGCTCGCGTGGAGGTGCGGCTCGCGGACGGGCGGGTGCTCGCCCGGCAGGTCGACCAGCCGTTCGGGGAGTTCGATCGCCCGTACCCGGAGAGCGCGCTCCGGGAGAAGTTCGTCGGGCTCGCCGGATCCGACCTCGGAGCGGCGGGCGCCGGATCGGCCTGGGAGCTCTGCCGGCGCGTCGGCGAGCTCAGGAGCGCCCGCGAGCTGACCGATGGTCTCCGGACGCTCGCGCTCTCCCATCACCCGCATTGACCCGCCCGGATTGATTCGGAGGACCGCGTGGACTTCAGCCTGACCGAGGAGCAGCAGCGCTACCAGGCGCTCGTCCGGGAGTTCGCACAGCAGGAGGTCGCGCCGCACGTGCGCGACTACGACCGCGAGGAGCGTTACCCCGTGGAGATCGTCCGGAAGATGGCCCCTCTCGGGTTCCTGGGAGGCACGATCCCCGAGGCGTATGGCGGGCCCGGCATCGACCATCTCACCATGGCGCTCGGGATCGAGGAGATGTCGCGCGTCTGCATCCACATGGGATCCGCGATGGGACGCGCCGCGGGGCTGGTGGGCTCGGGTATCCTCCAGTTCGGGACCGAGGCGCAGAAGCAGCGCTATCTCGTCCCGCTCGCCCGTGGCGAGACCTTCGCCGGAACGGCCGTGACGGAGCCCCACTCGGGGACCGACGTCGCCGCCATGGAGACCACGGTGGTCCGCCGCGGCGACGAGTACGTGCTGAACGGCTCGAAGATCTGGATCTCCGGCGTCGGCCTGGCCGAGTGGTACCTCACCTTCGCGACGCTCGACCGCGCGAAGGGCGCGCGCGGCGTCTGCGCCTTCGTCGTGGAGCGAGGCTTCCCGGGCTTCAGCGAGCGCCCGATCCGCCACAAGCTCGCCTTCCGGCCCGCCCAGGTGGGCGAGCTCGTGTTCGAGGATTGCCGGGTACCGGCGGAGAACCTGGTCGGCCGGGAAGGTGAAGGGCTCAAGGTCGCCCTCTGCGCGGTCGAGAACGGGCGCCTCTCCGTGGCGTGTCGCGCGGTCGGGCTCGCGCAGGGCTGTCTCGACGCGTCGGCGGCATACGCGCGGCAGCGCGTCGTGCTCGGCCAGCCGATCGCACGCTACCAGCTCGTGCAGGCGAAGATCGCCGACATGGTGCTCGGGATCGAGTCGGCCCGCTACCTCACCTATCGCCTGGCCTGGCTGAAGGCGCAGGGCGTGCGCCGCGCGCGGCGGGAATCGTCGATCGCCAAGCTGTACGCGTCGGAGATGGCGTTCCGGACCGCGTCGGATGCGGTCCAGATCCACGGGGCCTACGGAGC
>JBGQGN010000217.1:0-6700 GCA_041497395.1 Methylomirabilia bacterium | reverse complement strand
TGAAATTGCCACCCTCTCTCGTTTCGCGTTCGAAGCACGTCACGCGATGGCCTTCGTCGAGCAGCTCTTTGATCGTAACGAGCCCGGCCGACCCAGCTCCTATGACGCATACGTCGAGTGACCGTGCCGCAGTCTCTTGGCGCAGGCCTTGCCGTTCGGGCCGCATCGTGGTCCTCCGTGGTGGAATGCGGACGGCGTAAAGCATGCTCCCGGGCGTTTCCTGGACACTCGTCCGGGGCCGCGTCACCCCAGCCGGCGCAGCGCCAGCGCGGCCGGAGTGTAGCGCGCCCCGGGGCGGACCGGCAAGCGCTGTGGCCGAGGCAGAAGCCCACTCCGACTCGACTTTCCCTGGCTCGTCCGCTGGCAGGGCACGACGCAGGGTGCTGTGGCTCTTACCGGACCAGGCGACGCCGCCCTGCCATGCCGGGGGCCGTCGCCCCCGCCATCCCGTCGCCTGCCGCGCGTGGCGCCTCGGATCCTTCTTGCGACCCGCCAGCGGGTGTCCTATGGTGCGCGGGAGGCCAAACGTTTGAAACCTCTCGGCGCGAGCTTGCTGGAGGACGTCCGCGTCGGTGCCAGGTTCTTCGTCCGCCTCCCGGCCTTCCTGCGGCATCCGGTCAGTCTTGACGAAGCTCGAGCTGTCCTTCGCCGACGTCTCGAACAGCGTGAGGCCGGCTTCCTCACTCTGGTTCGTCGGGCCATTTATGACAACCCCGAGAACCCGTATCGCCAACTCCTGAATCTCGCTGGCTGCGAGTATGGCGATCTGGAGAGGCTCGTAAACCACGACGGCGTGGATGGGGCCCTCCATGCCCTGCTCCAGCATGGCGTCTATCTCACGGTGGACGAATTCAAGGGGCGACGGCCCGTGGTGCGCGGGAGTGTCACGCTCGTGGTGGATCCGAGTCGGCTGCGGAATCCTTCCTCGGTTGCGCACGTGCCGGTCCAGAGCGGCGGGAGCCGAGGGCTACCAACCGTGGTGCTGCTCGATCTCGCCTCCATCCGTGACCATGCCGTGAATCAGCTATTGGTCTTCAGCGCGCGCGGGTGGACAGGATACAGTCACGCCGTCTGGACAGTGCCCGGAGGCACGCCCATGCGCGTCCTGCTCCGGTATGCTGCCGCCGGGGCGGTGCCGGTCCGCTGGTTCTCACCCGTCGATCCGGGCTCACCGGACCTCCATGCTCGGTATCGCTGGAGCGCTCGCGTCATGCGGTGGGGCAGTCTGCTGGGCGGGGTGCCGCTGCCTCGGCTCCAGTACGTCCCCGTCGATTCTGCACTCCAGATCGCCCGCTGGATGCACGAGGTGCTCCGAAGTGGGGGCACGCCTCACCTGTTCTTGGCCCCCAGTCCCGCAGCGCGGCTCTCTCACGCGGCGCTCGAGGCAGAAGTGGACCTTCGGGGCGCGTACTTCACCCTCTCGGGTGAGCCGATCACCGAGACCCGTCTCGCCGTGATCCGCCGGGCCGGCGCCGAAGTGGCCGCGAGCTACGGGGCCATGGAAATGGGTGGCCCTCTCGGTGCCGGGTGCCTCGCCCCGGAGGCTCCCGACGACGTCCACGTGCTCCACGATACCCACGCTCTGATCCAGCCGGGGTCCGACGGAAACACCCCAGGACTGCCGCCACTCGCCCTCCTGCTTTCCTCGCTCCTCCCAACCGCCCCCTTCGTCTTCCTGAACGTGTCACTGGGCGATCAGGCGAGGGTGGTACGGCGAAGGTGTGGCTGCCAGCTCGAAGCCCTTGGCTGGACGACCCATCTTGAGACCATACGCAGCTTCGAGAAGTTGACTGCCGGCGGAATCGCGTTTCTGGATACGGACGTGGTCCGCGTGCTCGAGGACGTTCTGCCGGCGCGCTTCGGCGGTAGTCCGACCGACTACCAGTTGGTCGAAGAGGAAGTCGAGAACGGCCGGCCGTGTCTACGGCTCCTGGTTCACCCCGCGGTGGGACCACTCAATCCCGACGAGGTGGCGGAGGCGTTTCTCCGTGCCGTCAGCCCTGGCTCGGGCATCGAGCGTCTCGCGGGACTGCTGTGGCAGGACGGCCACTTCCTCCGAATCGAACGCCAGCCGCCCCTGACGATGGCTTCCGGCAAGGTTCTCCATCTCCACGTGCCCCAGAGCCCAGGGTGACCCGAAGCGGCGAGACGCCGCGGCCAGCCCGGGGATCCTCGCGATTGGCAGGCGAAAGAAATGGTTGCGGCCCAAGGCATGTCTCCTGGAGACCACTCCGGGCCGGCGTCACGCCAACCGATCATCGTCGCCGGCGCATCGCCAGCGGGATGGACGACGCATCTTGCTGGAGTACGGAGCTTCGAGAAGCTCACCGCCGGCGGAATAACGTTCGCGGACGCCGACCTCATCCGCGTCCTCGAGCTGGTGCTGCCAGCCCGGTTCGGGGGCGGGCCGACCGACTCGGCCACCAGCAACCGACGACCGCTGAGCTCGGCGCCGTAGGCCTCGGAGGGGTAAGGGATGGCCCGATGGATGGTGGAGGCCTACAGCTGTGGGGTGACGGCGGACGGGCGCGTCCTCCCGGCCGCCGGCTCGTCTACGCCAGACGGCCCAGCGCGGTAGTCGAGACTACCCCTCGTCGGGTTGCCGGCCGACGGCGGGCTCCAGGAAGGACAGCGTGCCCGTGCCGCCGTCGAGGCGCGCTCGCGTGCCCAGCGCGACCGGCACGTTGACCGCGTCATGGCCGATGGGAAGCCCGCCGACGCACGGGAGGCCCGTCTCTCCCGCCAGGCTCCAGAGCACGTCGCGAAGCGTGAACTCACCGCCCGGCTCCTCGCAGTCGGTGAAGTCGCCGAGCGCCAGGCCCGCCACGCGCTCGAAGACCCTCGCGAGCCGCAGATGGGTCCACATGCGATCGATCCGGTACGGCCGCTCCCCCACGTCCTCGAGGAGCAGCACCGCGCCGGTGAGGTCCGGGAGCCACGGCGTGCCGAGAAGTCGGGTGAGGATGGAAAGGTTGCCCCCCAGAAGCGGCCCCTCGGCGACACCGCCGATGATCGGCGTTCCGCTAACGGGTGCGGGAGGCGCCGCGCCGTCCTCCAGGATCGCGAAGAAGCGCTCCACGACGGTCGACGGCTGGATCGCGAGCTGGGTGACGACCGGCCCGTGGACACTCACGCGACCGCAGGCCTGAAGAGCGGCGTGCAACGCCGTGATGTCCGAGAATCCGACGAGCATCTTGGCAGGGCCAGGGCTCGAAGGGACGCCGCTGGCGATCGGCCACACGCGGGGCAGGATCCGCATGCTGCCGTAGCCGCCGCGCGCGGCCACGATGCCACGGATCCGGGGGTCGGCGAGCGCCGCCACCAGCTCGCCCCCGCGCCTGCCGTCGTCTCCAGCGAGGTACCGGACGCGGCTGAGGAGGCCGCGATCCCACACCACGTCGTACCGGCCGGCGAGGATCCGGAGGCCCGCATCGAGGCTCTCGCGATCGAAAGGCCCGGCCGGCGCGACGACGGCAACACGATCCCCGGGCGCGAGGGCCCGAGGCTTCACGAAGCGGGACGGTCCGCTCACGCCACCGACTCGATGCCCGGCGTACGCACGCGGATCATCTCCCCGAAGCTATCCTACCTCAGGAGCGCGAGGACTCCGGCGGAACCGAGGGCTCCGCGCCGCCGCGAGGACGGCGCGGACCCCCGAACCCGGCCGGACTGACGGGACTAGGCCGTGACGGCGACGAACAGGCTGCCGTCGCCCCGATGGACGAGCATCAACACTGGCGTGCCCTTCGCCTGCCTGTCGATCTGGCGGCGCATGTCCGCGACGTTGTGGATCGCATGCCGGTTCACCTCGACGATGACGTCCCCCGCCCGGATCCCCGCCTCGGCGGCAGGGCTGTCCGCCTCCACATCGCGCACGATGACGCCGCGCTCGTCGCGAAGGCCCATCTCGCGAGCCAGGCGCGGAGTCACCGGCTCGACGGTGAGACCAAGCGCCGCCGGCACCTTCGCCGCCTCGGACGCCGGCTCCCTGGACTCCGCCTGCTCCCCCACCTTGACCGTGAGCTTCATGACGTTGCCGTCGCGCACGACGGCCAGCGGCACCTCGCGCCCGACGGCCGTCGTCGCCACGGCGTTTGGCAGCCGATCGGCCCGGGCCACCCGCTCATCGTTGAACTCCAGGATCACGTCGCCCGGCTTGAGCCCGGCCTTGGCGGCGGGCGAGCCTTCCGTCACGCTCGACACGAGCGCGCCGGCGGTCTCGGACAGCTTCAGACTCTTCGCGAGGTCGGGAGTAACGGGCTGGATGCTGACACCGAGCCAGCCCCGCACCACGCGCCCGCCGTCGGCGAGCTGGGTGAGGACCGGCTTGGCGAGATTCACCGGGATCGCGAAGCCGATCCCGATCGAGCCGCCGGTCTGGCTGAAGATGGCGGCGTTGATCCCGACCGCCTGCCCGCGCGCGTTGATCAGCGGGCCTCCGCTGTTGCCGGGATTGATGGAGGCATCAGTCTGGATGAAGTCGTCATAAGGGCCACCGCCGATCACGCGGCCGGTCCCGCTGACGATACCGGTCGTCACGGTCTGCTCGAGCCCGAAGGGGTTCCCGATGGCCATCACCGGCTCGCCGACCTGCAAAGCTTCCGAGTCCCCCATCGGGATCGTCGGCAGCCCGGTGACCTCGATCTTCAGCAGGGCGAGGTCGGTCTTGGGATCGCGCCCAAGTACCTTCGCGGCAAACTCACGGCCATCCGACAGCTTGACGCGAATCTCGCTGGCCCCGTCGACGACGTGGTTGTTCGAGACGACGTAGCCGTCCCCGTTGATGATGAATCCGGAGCCCAGGCTCCGGACCGGATGCGGCCGCCGCTCGAACTGCCGGAAGAACTGACTGAACGGATCGCCGGGATCCATCCCCTGGGGAAGGGACGGGCCAGTCTCGACCCGCTTCGTGCTCACGTTGACCACCGCCGGCTTCAGGGCCTTGGCGAAGGTCACCCAGTCCGGCGCGGTGACGGCCTGGCTCGAGACCTTCGGCGGCTCGTCGGTCCAGAGCTTCGCGGGGGTGGTGCGGCCGAATCCGAGCTGCGGAGCTGCGGCCACCAGGGCCACGCCCGCAAGAACGGCGAGGCTCGCGACAATCGCGCCTCGGCGGCGAAGCGTCCTACTCATCGGCTCTCTCCTTCGCAGGTTCGCGTGTGCTCGGGCGTGCCGGGCCGGCGGCATGCCGGACGCCGAGGCCCGCCCGATCTGGCTCACAGCATGGACGCCGAAGATGAGAGGCCGATGAGAACCGGATGAGATCTTTCTCAGGAACGGGGCAGGCGGATCGTGAAGCGGCTCCCCGCCTCCGCGGTCGACTCCAAGGTCAGGGTCCCGCCATGGGCCTCCACGATGGACCGGGCGATCGCAAGGCCGAGACCGGTCCCTTCCGGCGCCTTTGCCCGGCCCGCCTCCAGCCGGACGAATGGCTCGAAGGCGCGCTCCACGTCGGCCGGCAGGATGCCCGGTCCGCTGTCCTGCACGGAGATCTCGACCCATCCATCCGCAGGGCCGGCGGAGAGCTCAACCCTGCCTCCGGCAGGTGTGTAGCGCACGGCGTTGTCGACCAGGTTGAGAAGCGCCCGCTCGAGGGCGACCGCGTCCCCGCTCACAACGGCCGGGGCGACGGCGACGAGACGGACCGTCACACCGCGCCCCTGGGCCAGCCGGGCGCCGGCGTCCAGCGCCCCGAGGACGAGCGTCTCCAGGTCCACCGGTCCGGACCGCACCAGGCCGCCCGAGGAGGCCCGCGAAAGCACGAGAAGGTCCTCCGCGAGCCGAACGAGCCGCTCGACGCTCTCGAGGACCGACCGGAGGACTCGCCGGTATTCCTCGGGCGACCGGTCCGAGCGGAGGCCCACCTCGAGCTCCCCGCGGAGAGCCGTCAGAGGCGTGCGGAGCTCGTGCGCCGCGTCGGCGGCGAATCGCCGCACCTGCACGAAGGCCGCCTCGAGCCGGACGAGCATCGCGTTGAGGGTCTCCGCCAGGTGGTCCAGCTCGTCCCCGGCCCCGCGCGCGGGAATCCGTTCGGTCAGATCCGCCGCGGTGATGCGCCGAGCGGTCCGGGACATCGCCCCGACCGGGGAGAGGGCCCGGCGGGCCACGAGCGCCCCGCCCGCCGTGGCCAGGCCGAGTCCGAGCGGTATCAGGGCGAGCAGCGTCCGGAGGTACTGGTTCAGCGCCTCGTGCGTGCGCCGAAGCGGGATGCCGACCTGGATCAGATTGACCAGACGCCCGTTCCGCATCACCGGCATCGTGAGCACGCGCACCGGCTCGCCCGACTCCGTCCGGACCGTCTCGAATGTCGGGAGTCCCCGCCTGGCGTTGGCCCGGGCCTCCACGGAGAACGGGAGCACCCGGGATCCGGCCGCGGGAGTCTCGGGATCGGTCACGCCTTCCGGATCGAGGAGCCGCAGGAACCTGTCGAAGAAGTCGGGGCCGAGTAGCGCGCGCAGCCTGGCCTCCGAATCCGTCAGCGCCGAGCCCCGAGGGTAGCCCGTGTCCCTCACCACCTGCGCGACGACCAGCAGCGTGCTGTCGACGTCACTCTGAAGCGTCCAGCGAAGCGCGGCGTAGGACAGCGCGCCGAACACGAGGAGGATCGCGAGGAGGACACCCCCGTACCAGAGCGTCAGCCGCGCGCGGAGGCCCAGCGCCTTCGCCCGGGGACTCACGGCTCGACCCGCAAGACGTATCCGGC
>JBGQGN010000216.1:0-6712 GCA_041497395.1 Methylomirabilia bacterium | reverse complement strand
GCTCGGCATGAAACCGTAAGCGTTCTGGTGGTGCTCGTTGGTGCAGACGCCGTCGAAGCCGGATCGGGCCGCGTGCAAGAGCTCGTCCAGCGTCCAGTTGTAGTACTGGCCCACGCGGCGGGCGTCGGCCAGCTCCCACCATGGAGGCGTCACCCAGACGGACTCGTAGCGCTGTTCGAAGTCCGCCGGCAGCTCGCGGTGCGGCATCAGGTGGAACGCACTGATCTTCATGCGGCTCCCTTCGACACGGCGCGTCCAACGTACGGGCGGGCTCGAGACGGTGTCAATCCCGGCCCGGCGGCGAGCGTGCCGCGGGCCCGGGCCGGGAGAGGCGGTTGTCGTCGGCGCAGGCCCTGTCCTATGCTGCCCGCGGTGAGGCGAGGTGGGCCCGCGAGGACGAAGGGCGAGATCCCGGTCGGCGGCACGGCCGAGCTCAAGGGCACCTTGCCCCGGCGCTGATGCGGATCGACCTCCATACGCACGTCGTGCCCGAGCGGTGGGAGGACCTCGCCGGCCGCTACGGTGGCGGCCGCTGGCCGCGGCTGGTCCATCGCGACCTATGCCGCGCCACGATCATGACGGCGACACCGTCTTCCGCGAGATCACCGACCGGTCGTGGCGCCCGGAGCGGCGGATCGAGGACATGGATCGGCTCGGGATCGACCGTCAGGCGCTCTCGCCGCCGCCGGTGATGTTCTGCTACTGGGCGGAGGCGCGGGCCGCCCACGCCTTCGCGCGGATGCAGAACGAGAACGTCGCGGCCATCGTCGGGCGTCACCCGCGGCGCTTCATCGGGATGGCGACCGTGCCGCTCCAGGATACCGCACTCGCCATCGAGGAGCTCCAGGAACGCCCACGAGCGGCTCGGTCTGCGCGCGGTCGAGATCGGCACGTGCCCCGGAGGGCGGGACTTCGACGATCCGGCGCTCTTCCCTTTCTTTGCCGCGTGCCGGGACCTCGGCATGGCGGTGTTCGTGCATCCGGCCACGCCGCTGGTGGGCCAGGGGCGGCTCACGAAGTACTACTTCCCGCTGATCGTGGGCAACCCGCTTAAGACGGCGGTGGCCATCTCGAAGCTGATCTTCGGCGGCGTGCTCGAGCGCCTCCCCGATCTGCGCATCTGCTTCGCGCACGGGGGCTGGGCGTTCCCGTTCACCCTCGGCCGGCTCGACTACGGCTGGTCCGTGCGCCCGGAGGGCCCGGCGTCGATTCCGAAGCGGCCGCGGGAGTACGCGCGGCTGCTCCACTTCGACTCGCTCACGCACAGCTCGGCGAATCTCCGGTTCCTGGTCGCCGAGTTCGACGCCGAGCGGGTTGCGATGGGCAGCGACTACCCGTTCGACATGGGGAGCCCCGATCCGGTGGCGGCCGTCGGCGAGGCGGGGCTCGATCCGGGCGCCCGCGCGCTCGTCGGGGGGGCACGGCGGCGCGCTTCCTCGGCCTCTGAGCGCTGCCATTCGCGGCGTCGGTGCCGCGCCCGATTCGGCTCCGCAGGCCACCAGGTAGACGACTCCGCGCTCGGCCGGCTCGGTTGACGCCGCGCCATTCGGCGGGACAATGGAGCCGATGAGATTGACAGTCGCGGCGGTCCTCGTGACGATCCTCGCCGGACCGGCGACCGCCCAGCCGGGTGGCCTGACAGGGGCGATAGAGCGCCAGCGACAGGACCTCACGACCCAGCAGGGCGAGGTCCGGCGGGAGATCGAACAGCAGGGGCGAAGCCTGCAGCAACAGCAGGAACGAAACCTGCAGTTCCAGCTACTTCAGCGGCAGCAACCGGTCTCGCCGCCAGCTCCGCCGAGGTGCCCGCAGGTCACAGGCACGCTCCTCTGCCAGTAGGTCGTGTCGCGCCCGACGAGGGCGATGGCCGACCGCCGACATCCTAACGGAGCGTCTTGTCGAAGAATTCCATCGTCCGCGCCCAGGCGAGCTTGGCCGCGGCCGCGTCGTAGCGGGCCCCGGCCGTGTCGTTGTGGAAGCCGTGCTGGGCGCCTTCGTACATGTAGAGCGTGTAGGTCTTCCCGGCGGCCTTCAACGCCGCCTCGAACGGGGGCACGGAGGGGTTCACGAACCCGTCGTTCCCGGCGTAGTTGAGCAGCAGCGGTGCCCGGATCGCTGGCACCTTGTCGAGCGCCGGTGCGGGGCCGTAGAAGACCACCGCCGCGTTGATGTCGGCACCCGAGGCAGCGATCTGGCCGACCATGCCGCCGCCCCAGCAGAAGCCGACGACGCCGATCTTCCCAGTGGCGTCAGGGCGGCCACGCAGGTAGTCGACGGACTTGAGGGCGTCGGCGAGGGTGACCGGCGCCTCCCTGATCTGGGCGAACTTGATCCGCGCCTCGTCCTCGGTCGCCGGCGTGCCGCCGACTGCTGACATCAGGTCGGGCGCCAGCGCGACGTAGCCGGCGATCGCCGCGCGCCGGGCGACGTCCTTGATGTGCGGATGCACGCCCCGGTTCTCGTGGATGACGACGACGCCCGGCGCCTGCGCGCCCGACGCTGGCCGCGCCACGTAGCCCTGCACCGGTCCCTGCGACCCCGGGTAGGTGACTTCCTCGGTCCTGAGGCGGGCGTCCGATTCCGGGACCGTCTGGGCCAGCGCGTAGTTGGACTGGAGCTGCGGCAGCAGGGCGAGCGCGGCGGCCGTCGAGCCGACCAGCTTTGCCAGCCGCTCCAGGAACAGCCGCCGGTCCAGGTGGCGGTGGGTGAAATCGTCGTAGAGGTCGATGATCCGTTGGTCCATGACCCGTCTTCTCCTTGGTTCGACACGCATCTAATGATCCTCGCGCAATTGCGTAACGCCTTGGGGCCCCATCTGGCGCGGGGTTTGACGTTACCGTAATGTGCGAGACTCATTAGGTGTCGAGCAGCGACTCGCAGAACAGCTCCTCCACCGCCAGGCGGCGCGGGGCCAGTCCCTGGCGGAACGAGTAGCCGGCCAGGGTCTCCACGGTCTTGCGGTTCCGGCTGACGCCGTACGGGAAGGGGTCGTCCCCCATCAGCGCCCGGGTCTCCTCCACCTCGGCGACCAGCCACGGCAGGACGTAGGGCAGGACCGCCGTGTCAGCGAGGCGCCGGTAGGCCAGGCGCTTGGCTTCGAGGAAGGCCTCGTAGAGCGCGCGAGGCAGCCACGGGTGCTCCCGCGCCAGCTCCTCCTTCAGGACAACCGTGTGCATGATCGGAAAGATCCCGGTCCTCTCGTAGTAGGCCCGCTCCACTCGGCGGAAGTCGGGGAAGAGTCGGCGCACGGTTGCGGGTCCTTCAGCACCGGCAGCGCTGCCAGCGCCGGCCGGCCGGCGGGCGCCGATGAAGGCGTCCAGCTCTCCTGCGGCCAGCAGGTGGCCGAGGGAGCGGTCGCCGGGCACGCGCTCGTGGCGGAGCCCGGGCGGCAGCGCCACGTCGACCTCCTTCACCGCCGCGCCCTCCCCGCCCTCGAACCAGTGGAGGTCGCCGGGCGACACGCCGTACACGTCCTCCAGGATGCCGCGAACCCATACCGCGGCCGTCATGTGGTACTTGGGCACTCCGACGCGCTTTCCGACGAGGTCGCGCGGCTCCCGGATGCCCGCGTCGCTGCGCACGAAGATCGCCGAGTGTCGGAACGCGAAGGACGGAAACACCGGAATGGCGATCAAGGGCTCGCCGCGCCCGCGCAGCACGGTGTAGGTGGACAGGGAGAACTCCGCCACGTCGAAGTCGCGGAGCCGCGCCATCCGGTAGAACATTTCCTCGGGCTCCAGCACGAGCACCCTGAGCTCCACGCCGGCTGGACGCACGGCGCCGGTCCGGAGGGGAAGGGTGCGGTCGTAGTCGCCGCAGGCGAGTGTGAGCGTGAGTGTGGCCATGGGTTGGGTTGACGCGTCTCGGCTCGATAACCTAGCATGCGTTCGGGATTCGTGGAACCAGGACCCCCGCGCGCCGGCGCACGCACATTCCCGGCCGTCATCGTGGAGAGCATGCGCGCAGACTCCGGGCTGTTCGGCCTGAACGCGACGGTCGTGGCGAAGCTGCGGGAGCTGCTCCGATGGCGGATTTCGTTCACGCTGGCCTGACCGGGCTGGCCCAGGTCGTCGCCTGGCCCACGTTCGGGTTGATGCTGATCGGCGTGGCCATCGGATTCGTCGTCGGCATTCTCCCCGGCCTCGGCGGACCCACCACGCTGGCCCTCATGCTGCCCTTCGTCCTCAAGATGAACCCGGTCGAGGCGTTCGCCTTCCTCCTCGGCATGCTGGCGGTGACGAACACGACCGGCGACATCACGTCGATCCTGTTCGGCATCCCGGGCGAGCCCACCTCGGCCGCGACGATCGTGGACGGCCACGCGATGGCGAAGCGCGGCGAGGCCGGCCGGGCCCTGGGGGCGGCCATGATGAGCTCACTCATCGGGGCCGTCTTCGGCGCGCTGGTCCTCGGGCTGGCCATCCCGATCGTGCGTCCCCTCGTGCTCGCCTTCGGCTCCCCCGAGTTCTTCATGCTGTCGGTGCTGGGGATCACCTTCGTGGCCTCGCTGAGCGGTGAGGCGCTGCTCCCGGGGCTGCTGGCGGGCGGTATCGGCCTCTGGCTGGCCACGATCGGCCTCGACCCGATGACCGGCACGCAGCGGTACACCTTCGGCCAGCTCTTCCTCTGGGACGGGATCGGCCTCGTGCCGGTCACCATCGGCTTCTACGCGATCCCGGAGCTCGTCGACCTGGCGGTCCAGCGCTCGAGCATCGCCCAGGTGGACGTGGGCCAGGTCGGAGGTGTGTGGCAGGGCGTCCGCGACACCTTCCGCCACTGGTTCCTCGTGCTTCGGTGCAGCGCCGTCGGCACGTTCGTCTCGATCATCCCGGGCCTGGGGGCGGCGACCACCCAGTGGCTGGCGTATGCTCACGCGGTTCAGAGCTCACCCGATCGTGCGCGCTTCGGGAAGGGTGCCGTCGAGGGCGTCCTCGGCCCGGGCGCCGCCAACAACTCGACGCTTGGCGGGAGCCTGG
Organism: Methylomirabilia bacterium; assembly: GCA_041497395.1. GTDB lineage: Bacteria > Methylomirabilota > Methylomirabilia > Rokubacteriales > DASRDR01 > DASRDR01. The sequence continues at coordinate 1,736 of JBGQGN010000216.1, read as the reverse complement.
TCACCACCGTCGCGTTCGGCGTGCCGGCCAGCGTGAGCACGGCCATCCTCATGGGCGCCTTCTTCATCCAGGGCCTGGTGCCGGGGCCGACGATGCTCGCGCCGGCCCCCAAGGGTCATCTGGCCGTGACGCTGGCGATGGTGTGGACGATCGTGATCTCGAACGTGATCACGGTCGCCGTCTGTCTCCTCTTCATGGGCCAGCTGGCTCGCATCACCCGGATCCGCGGCACGCTGCTCGTTCCCTTCATCCTGACCCTCGTCTACGTCGGGGCCTTTGCCGAGAAGAACGTCTTCCAAGACCTCGGAGTCGTGCTCGTGTTCGGGGCGCTCGGACTCGCGATGGCGCGGCTCGGATGGCCCCGGCCGCCGCTCCTCCTCGGGCTCGTCCTGGGACCTCTCGCCGAGAATCGGCTGTTCCTGTCCACGGACAACTACGGCGCGGCCTGGCTCCTCCGGCCCGGGGTGCTGCTCCTGATCGGGATCGCTGTGGTCGGCCTCGTGGTCCCGCTCGTGCGCAGGCGGGGCCGCCCGGGGACGCCGGCCGAGACGGGAAGGGCGGGCGCGCCCCGCCGCCACCGGCTCGACGGAGGGGCGGCGTTCAGCCTCGCCGTCGTGCTGCTGTTCGTCTGGGCACTCTGGCAGAGCCGGAGCTTCGGGTGGCGCGCCGGACTCTTCCCGTGGGCGGTGACCGTGCCGGCCCTCTTCCTGGCGATCGCCCAGCTCGCGCGCGACATCAGCGGATGCCGAGAGCGCCCCGGCACGGACCTGGCCGACGCCACACCGAGCGTGGCGTCGGCGGTGACCAGGCGGCGCACCGCGGAGATCGCCGCGTGGATCATCGGGATGTTCGTGGCCGTCTGGCTGGTGGGCTTCGCAGGCGCTACCCTCTTGACGACGTTCCTCTACCTCAAGCTCGGCGCGCGTGAACGATGGGTGACCAGCCTGGCGCTGAGCCTGGGCGGGTTCGTCTTCGTGTACGGGCTGTTCGAGCGGGCGCTGGGGGTGCCGTTCCCGCCCGGCAGCCTGCTCACCTGGCTCGGGTACGGCTAGCTCGAGAGGAGAGCATCCGGTGTCAGACGCGACAGGCTACGACGCTGCCCTGGACGACCTCGTCATCGCCAACAGGATTCTCGCCAATGAAGGCGTGATCGACGCCTTTGGTCACATCAGCATCCGGCACCCGCGGCTGCCGGACCGCTACTTCCTGGCCCGCTCGCGGAGCCCGGAGCTGGTCGAGCGCGGCGACATCATGGAGTTCGACCTCGAGAACCGGCCGATCGATCCCCGGGAGCGGACGATGTACTCGGAGCGGCCGATCCACGGGTCGGCCTACAGGGCGCGGCCCGACGTGATGGCGGTGTGCCACAACCACGCGCGCTCCCTCATCCCGTTCGGCATCACGGGCACCGCGATCAGGCCGGTCTTGCACGTGGCGGGCAGCATCGGTCCCGAGGTGCCGATCTGGGACGTCCGGGACGAGTTTGGCGACACCGACCTCCTGGTGACCACCGCCACGATGGGTGATTCCCTTGCCCGGGCCCTGGGGCCGCACCGCGTGTGCCTGATGCGCGGCCACGGTGCCGTGGTGGCGGCGCACGATCTCAAGGCGACGGTGTTCGTCTCGATCTACCTCATGGTCAACGCGGCACTGGTCAAGGAGGCGCGCGAGCTCGGCGAGGTGACCTATCTGAGCGAGGGCGAGGTCCGGCTCACCGAGCAGATGAACTTCCGGGC
>JBGQGN010000215.1:0-6717 GCA_041497395.1 Methylomirabilia bacterium | reverse complement strand
GCGTCGCCCAGACGGTCGACGGGCGAGACGCGGAGCGGGACACCATCCGCCCACGCCCCCTGCCCGCGTCGCGCCCAGAAGAGCTCGCCCGTCGCCGGCGAGTGGACCACACCGAGCGTGACGTCCCCGTCCTCCTCCAGGGCGAGGAGCGTCGCCCAGTAGGGAATCCCGCGGACGAAGTTCTTCGTTCCGTCGATGGGATCGACGATCCAGCGCCGCGACTGGCTGCCCTGGGCTCCGAACTCCTCGCCGAGAAACCCGATGTCGGGGAACTCGGGGCGGAGCCGCTCCACGATGGCGACCTCCGCCTCGTGGTCGGCCTGGGTGACAGGCGTCTGGTCGGCCTTCCGCATGACCCGGATGTCGCTGCGGAAGTAACGGAGCGCGATCGCGCCGGCGGTGCGGGCCGCATCGAGCGCGGCCTCGAGGACGCGGTCGGTCACGACCGGGGCAGTCCCAGCACGCGATCGCCGATGATGCTGCGCTGGATCTCCGACGTCCCGCCGGCGATGGCGAAGCGGCGCGCGAAGACCGTCTGGAAGGCCCAGCGGCCACCGTCCGGCGCCCGCGGAGTCCCTCGCCAGAGCTGGCCGCGGAGCCCGAGGAGACCGCTCGCCGTCTCCGCCATCCGCACGTACGCCTCGCTGAAGGCGAGCTTCAGCACCGAGCCCTCGGGCCCGGGGGGCTCACCGCGGAGCCGGCGCGTGACCGAGCGGAGGCTCGTGAGCCGGAGCGCCTCGGTCTCGATCCAGCACTGGGCGAGCGCCTGCCGCACCACCGGATCCTTCGAGGCCGGCTTGTCGCCCCGCGGCGTCTGCCGGGCGAGCTCGAGGAGGCACCGGGTGAAGTGGTGGAGGTTCGTCTGGTTCCCGAGACCCGTTCGCTCGTGCATGAGGACCGTGATGCCGACCTTCCAGCCGCCGTCGAGCGGCCCGAGGAGGTGATCCCGGGGCACGCGGACGTCCTCGAAGAAGACCTCGTTGAACTCCGCGTCGCCGGTGAGCTGCACCAGCGGCCGGACGGTGATGCCCGGGCTCCGCATGTCGACGAGGAGGCACGAGATGCCGTCGTGCTTCGGCGCGGCCGGGTCCGTGCGGACGAGAAGAATGCACCACTGGCTCCGGTGGGCGTTCGACGTCCACACCTTCTGGCCCGAGACGCGGAAGGTGTCGCCGTCCAGGGCCGCGCGAGTGCCGAGCGCCGCGAGGTCGGATCCCGCCCCGGGCTCGGAGAAGCCCTGGCACCAGATGTCATCGGCCGCGAGGATCGCGGGCAGGAAGCGGCGCCGCTGCGCCTCGGTCCCCCACTCCATGATCCCGGGACCCGCAAGCATGAGGCCGATGGTGTTCACCCCGGGCGGCGCCCCCGCCCGCACCATCTCCTCCTGGAAGATCATCTGGTCGACCAGGCTCGCGCCCCGCCCACCGTACGTCTGGGGCCAGGCGATCCCGACCCACCCGCCACGGTGGAGCCGCTTGTGCCACGCGAGGCACGCGTCGAACGACCGATCCGGGTGGAGGGTGAACTCGTCGTCGGTGGCGGGCCACTCCGCGCGGTGCGCGGGGAGCTCGCGCTCGAGCCATCTCCGCAGCTCGACGCGGAAGGCCTCCTCGTCCGGCGAGAACGTGAAGTCCATCGTCAGGCCGTGTGGTAGCACACGCGGCTGGGGCGGTCAAGAACGCGCGATGCGGGAGCGGGTCAGGACGCCGCCGTGCCGAGCCGTCAGCAGCGGAGCCAGGCAGCGACGACCTGAGCCTGGTCACGCGGACCCGCGATCAGGGGCCTCTTGGCTCCCGGGCATGGCAGGCAGACGGGCCTCCCCGCGTCGGCGCCGCCGCCGGCTTCCGCGAGACCGAAGCGCGGCTTGCGCTTCCGGGCGTCCTGGCCGAAAATCGGCGCGCACCGGCAGCAGCACCGCCACCACTCACCCGGAGGTCTCGATGCCCAAGCAGCGATACTGCGCGAAGACCACTTTCGATTCCTCTTCCTACAGCCAGGGCGTCAAGGTCAGCGGGCCCGGCACCACCCTCTACATCTCGGGCCAGATCGCCCAGGACGCCAAGGGCCGCGTCGTCGGCCGGGGCGACTTCCCGGCCCAGGCCCGGCAGACGCTGAAGAACCTGAAGGCCATGGTCGAGGCCGGGGGCGGCACGCTTTCCGACGTGGTGAAGCTGACCTTCTTCCTCACCGATGTGCGCTACCGGCAAGATCTCGTCCCGATCCGCGAGGAGTTCTTCGGGCCGAAGCTCCCGGCCTCCACGCTGATCACGACCCCGGCGCTCGCGCACCCCGACTATCTCATCGAGATCGAGGCCGTCGCCTTCGTGGAAGGTCGTTGATGCGGCTCCAGGGCAAGGTCGTCGTGGTCACGGGCGCGGCCCGGGGAATCGGGCTCGCGATCGCCCAGCGGTTCGTCAAGGAAGGGGCTCGCGTCGCCCTTGCAGACCGGCTCGCGGCGGAGGTCGAGACCGAGGCGGCTCGGCTCGGCGCCTCCGCGCTCGCCGTCCCCACTGACGTGGGGGACGCCGCGGAGGTGCGCCGCCTGATCACGCGCACCGTCGAGCGCTTCGGGCGGCTCGACTGCATGGTGGCGAATGCCGCGGTCCAGGCCGAGATCCCCTTCCTGGATCTCACCGAGGAGGAGTTCGACCGCGTCATCCGCGTGAACCTCAAGGGCACGTTTCTCTGCGGGCAGGCCGCCGCGCGCCACATGGTGCAGGCCGGCACCCGGGGCACGATCATCAACATGAGCTCGGTCAACGCGGTCGTCGCGCACCCCGTGCTGGTCCACTACGCCGCCTCCAAGGGCGGCATCTCCATGCTGACGAAGGGCATGGCCGTCTCGCTCGCGCCGCACGGCATCCGTGTCAACGGGATCGGGCCCGGCACGGTCAACACGCCGATCAACGCCAATTTCTTCAGCATGCCGGGCATGATCGACCGGTTCCTCATGCGAACTCCTCTCGGGCGCATCGCCGAGGCGGACGAGATCGCGAGCGTCGCGGTGTTCCTGGCCTCGGACGAGGCATCCTACGTGACCGGCACCACCATCTACGCCGACGGCGGGCGACTCGCGCTCAACGGCCTCATGGCGCGCCCGCAGTAGTCGGCCCATGGCGATTCTCGACCGCTTCCGCCTCGACGGGAAGCGCTGCTTCGTGACCGGTGGCAGCCGGGGGCTGGGGCGCGAGATGGCGCTGGCCATCGCCGAGGCAGGCGCCGACCTGATCCTGGTCGGCCGCGATCGCCCGGCGCTCGAGGCGACTGGCGCCGATGTCGAGCGGCGTGGCCGCGCCGCCGTCCTGATCCAGGCCGACGTCAGCCAGCCGCTCGAGGCGGAGCGCGCGTGCCGGACGGCTCTCGAGCGTCATGGCCCGGTCCACATCCTCGTCAACAACGTCGGCGGCCGCCGGATCGACATCCCCACCGAGAGTCTCGACCTCGAGCAATGGCAGGAGATCATCGACCTCAATCTCACTAGCACGTTCATCTGCACGAAGCTGATCGGAGGCGCCATGGTCCGGCGTGGCCAGGGCGGCCGGATCATCAACGTGGCCTCGGTCTCGGGCCTGGTCGCGACTCGCGGCATCGCCGGGCGGAGCTACGAGACCAGCAAGGGCGCCGTGATCCAGTTCACGCGAGCGGTGGCCGCCGACTGGGCGCCCCATCGCGTCACGGTCAACGCCATCGCGCCCGGCGCCTTCCTCACCGAGTCGAACCTCCGCTGGAGCCGGCTCAATCCCGCCATGATGGAGACGTTCAAGGCACAGATCCCGATGGGCGAGTTCGGCCGGCCCGAGGACCTGGGGCCCCTCGCCGTCTATCTGGCGAGCGACGCCTCCCGCTACATGACGGGCGCGGTCCTGGTCATCGACGGGGGCTACACCGTCTGGTAGCCGTGCCCGGCTGAACGGGACTCCTTTCCCACATCCGGCTCGCTCGGCCGGCTCGTTCGGTCTCGCTCCCCGCGGCTGATGCTCCCCGAGGTGGCGTCGAGGGGAGTCTTGACGACAGCCGTGCGGGTCCCATAGTAGGACCCCTACGTCGTGGGTTTGCTGGCACAGCTCCGGCTTTCGGGCTGAAACGGCCTCGGCTCGGAGCCTTTATCGAGGAGGATGACGTATGGGCGAGACGATCGCAGAGCGATACCGGAAAGCCCTGCCCGGCTCTTGGGCGCAGTGGGAGCGGGCGTGCCGCATCATTCCGGGCGGGATCACGCACGACAGCCGCCACCTGGTCCCGTTTCCCCTCTACGTGGCGCGGGCGTCCGGACCCAGGAAGTGGGACGTCGACGGGCGGGAGTACATCGACTACTGGATGGGCCACGGTGCCTTGTTCCTCGGGCACGCCCACCCCGCGATGGTCGAGGCCGTCCAGCGGCAGGTGAGCCAGGGTACTCACTACGGCGCCTGCCACGAGCTGGAGGTCGAGTGGGCCGATTGGATCACGCGGCTCGTCCCCTCGGCCGAGATGGTGCGGTTCACGATGTCTGGGACGGAGGCGACGCATCTGGCCATCCGGCTGGCGCGCGCCGCGACCGGCCACCCGAAGGTCGTGAAGTTCACCGGCCATTTCCACGGCTGGGCCGACGGTGTGGCGGTGGGGGTGAACCCGCCGTTCGAGATTCCGATGTCGGCCGGCATCCCGGGCTCGGTGCTCGGAGAGGTGCTGCTGTCACCGCCGAACGACATCGCCGCGCTGGAGCGCCTGGTCAAGAGCCGGACCGACATCGGCACGGTCATCCTGGAGCCGAGTGGCGCCCAGGCGGGGACGGATCCCATCGACCCGGGCTTCCTGAAGGATGTCCGCCAGCTCACCTCGGATCGCGGTCTCATCCTGATCTTCGACGAGGTCATCACGGGCTTCCGTTACGCGCCCGGCGGCGCCCAGGAGTACTACGGGATCACGCCCGACATGACGACGCTGGCGAAGATCGTGGCCGGGGGCCTGCCCGGGGCGGCGGTCTGTGGCAAGCGGGAGCTCCTGAGCCAGATGGCCTTCGGGCCGGACGCTCAGCGAAACCGGCAGGGGCGCGTCGCGCAGAACGGCACGTACAACTCGAATCCGCTCACGGCGACCGCCGGCATCGCCATGCTGTCCCAGATCGCCGACGGGAAGCACCACGAGACGGCCAACGCCCGGGGAGCCGAGCTTCGTTCGGCGCTCAACGACGTCTTCCGGAAGGCGGGCGCGCCGTGCGTCGCATACGGGGAGGTCTCCGTCTGCCACATCGGGCTCGAGGGGCCGCCCGAGGCCGGGAAGAAGCGCGACGCGAGCCTGGTCCACAAGTGGCGCTGCGCCCTGATCCTCCACGGGGTCGACATGTCGGCCAATCACGGCTGGGTCTCGGCCGTGCACGGCGACCGAGAGATCGAGGAGACAGCGGAGGCCGTTCGCAAGGCGGTCGCCGATCTGCAAACGGAGCGTGCGTTGCCCTAGTCCGGGCTCGGCTCCCAGTGAACCGACCCGATCATCCACGAACTGAGGAGGGACTCATGCGAATGCGCGGAAGAATCATCGCAGGTGTGGGCGTCGCCATGGCGGTTGCGGCGCTCGTCGGCGGGCCCCCGGCGGAGGCCCAGCAGACCATCAAGATCGCGGCCGGCGTGCCCCTGACGGGACCGCTCGCGAAGCAGGGGCAGGAGGTCGCCAACGCCGTCAAGCTGGCCGTCGAGGAGTGGAACGCCAAGGGCGGGGTCCTCGGCAAGAAGATCGAGGTCATGGACGCCGACGACCAGGGGAACCCTCAGGTCGGCGTGGCGGCGGCGGAGAAGGTCGCCGCGGATCCGGCGGTCATGGGCGCCGTGTGGGGCATCACGAGCGTGACCTGCATCCCGGTCTCCGAGGTCCTGGACCGGGTCGCGATCCCGCTGATCAGCCCGGGCTGCACCAACCCGAAGGTGACGGACCGCGGTCTCAAGAACACCAACCGGGTGTGCGCGCGTGACGACGCCCAGGGCCCGGCCGGCGCCATGTTCGCCGTCCAGGACCTCAAGGCGAAGAAGATCGCGATCTTCGACGACGGGACGACGGGGCCGAAGGGCGCCGCCGACGAGGTCGAGAAGAAGGCGAAGCAGCTGGGCGCCACCGCCCTCCGATACGTCGTGCGAGCCGGCGACAAGGACTTCCGCGCCGTGCTCGGGACCTTGCCGAAGGATACGGACGTCATCTACGCGAGCCTGTGGGCGCCGGAGGCGGCCTTGATCGCCAAGCAGCTGGCCGACGTCGGGCTGAGCAAGGTCCGGATGATCGGCCCGGACGGCCAGTTCGAGCCGGTGGACTACATCCAGGCGGCCGGCGGCGCGGCCGAGGGCAACTACGTCACCTTCCTCGCCCCCGACCTGAAGAAGATCCCGGCGGCGGCGGCCTTCGTGAAGTCCTTCGAGGCGAAGTACGGGCCGGCCAGCTCCTACGGCCCGCTCGCCTACGAGGCGGCGAACATCATCCTGGAAGCGATCAAGAAGGTCGGGAAGGCCGACCGGGCGGCGATCCGCGACGCCGTCCGCATGACCAAGAACTACCAGGGCATCCTCGGCATCCCCCTCACCTTCGACGAGAAGGGCGACGTGGCGGGCGGCGTCATCTTCGTCTATCAGGTCAAGGGGTCGGGCTTCGAGCAGATCAAGACGCTGGTCGTGAAGTAGGAGCGGTCGGCGCAGGCGACCAACCGGCCGCCGATGGCCCTCCTCGAGACCAAGGGTCTCAGCAAGGCCTTCG
>JBGQGN010000214.1:0-6740 GCA_041497395.1 Methylomirabilia bacterium | reverse complement strand
GCGATGTCCACGAGCAGGTTGATCCCCAGATACATCAGCGCCACCAGGAAGGTGACGCCCATGATCGCGGGAAAGTCGATCGCGAGCGCGCTCTGGTACGTGTACCGGCCGAGACCGGGCCAGGAGAAGATCGTCTCCGTGAGGACGGTGCCCGCCAGGAGTTCGGCGTATGCCAGGCCGGCGAGCGTCAGGATCGGCAGGAGCGCGTTCGGAAACGCGTGGTGCCGCACGATGCCGCGCTCCCCCAGGCCCTTGGCCCGGGCGGTCCGCACGTAGTCCTGGCCGAGCGTCTCGAGCATGGCCGCGCGGGTCGTCCGGGTGACGATCCCGAGCGTGGAGGCCGCCAGGACCACGGCCGGGAGGATCAGGTGTGCGAGGGCGTTCCTGGCCGTCGCCCAGTCTCCGGCCAGGATGCCGTCGACGACGAACATCCCGGTCGCGTGGGGCGGGGCGCCGGCTCCCACGTCGAGGCGGCCCGGCGACGGGGCGATCTCGAGGCCGCCGTAGAACAGGGCGAGCACGATGAACGCCAGCCAGAACGTCGGCGCCGACACGCCGACCAGGCAGAGGACGCGGGCTACGTGATCGACCCAGCCGTCCCGCCGCACGGCGGCGGCCACGCCGAGCGGCACCCCGATCGCGATGGTGAGAAAGCCGGCGACCGTCGCCAGCTCCATCGTCGCCGGGACGTACTGCCGGATGTCGTCGAGCACCGGGCGGCGCGACGCGATCGACTCGCCGAGGTCGCCGCGGGCGAGCCGGGCGAGGAAGATCCCGTACTGCGCGTACAGCGGGCGGTCCAGACCCCAGCGCGCGCGGAAGCGGGCGACGGTCTCCGGGTTGGACGACTGCTTGTCCCCGAGCTGGGCGAGGACGGGGTCGGCCGGGACGGTGTGGGCGACGAGGAAGACGACCAGGGTGGCCGCCGCGGCCATCGCGGCCGAGGCGACCACCCTGAGGAGAACGTACCGGAAGCCCATCCGCTACACGGCTGGGTCGTGTCGACGGGAGCGTCGTTGCTCCCCGCCACCCTCCCGGCAATCCGGCGGTTTCATGCGGGCCACAGAGCCTACTTCGCCGGCTTCACGCCGTACAGATCGACCTGCCACCCGGCCGCGGACAGCTGGTAGCCGGTGATCGCTTTGCCCGTCGCGACGCGGAAGATAGGCTGGATCAGCAGGATGTAGTTCGCCTGGTCGATCAGCATCTTCTGGTATTCGCGGTAGAGTCCGGCGGCCTTCTTGGGATCGGGCTCCCCGCCCGCCCGGTTCACGAGGTCCACGATGTCCTTCGGGGGCGTCCAGTGGACGCGCTTGGAGACGCGGCCGATCGACGGCTGGGCCCAGAGGTAGGGTTCCATGGCGTCCGGGTTCCAGAAGGTCAGCGCCGACTGCGTCTTCCCCTCCTTGAAGGCCGTCCGGAGCGTGGCCTGGTCCATCGGATCGAGCTCGGCCGTGATCCCGACTCGCGCGAGGTCGGACTGGATCTTCTGCGCGACCAGATCATACGACGTGCCGCCGATCGCGGCCTTGCCGTACGAGATCTTGAACGAGAAACCGTTCGGCACGCCCGCCTCGGCAAGGAGCTTCTTCGCTTTGGCGAGGTCCTGCTTGAAGCCGATCTCCTTCGTGAGCGCCTCCGTCGAGCCGCCCAGCCCGATCGGGATGAAGGTCGCGGGCCGGAGCGCGTGCCCGCCCATGAGCCCCTTGATGATCCCGTCGTAGTCGATGGCAGCCGCGACCGCCTGGCGGGCGGCCTTCTTCCCAAGGGTCGCGTTCAGGTCCGCGCTGCTCGTGAGCGTCATGTACATGTAGTCGAGGCTCGGTGTGGAGACGATCTTCAGGTTCGCGTCCTTCGCGAGCGAGTCGAGCTGGTCCGGCGACAGGTTCAGCGCGGCGTCGATGTCGCCCCGCCGGACGGCCAGCACCTGCGCGGCGCCGTCGGCGATGTGACGCAGCACGACCTTCTCGAAGGCCGCGGGGGCGCGCCAGTACGTCTTGTTGCGCTCGAGGACGACCTCCTGGTTCCGCGTCCAGCCGGTGAGGACGTAGGGCCCGGTCCCCGCCGAGTGGGTGTCGAGCCAGGTGGTGGCCTTGTCCGACTTCTCGGCGTCCTTGCCGCTGGTACCACCCTGCGCCATGACCGCCTTCGAGTCGTACACGGAGTACGTCACGGACGTGAAGAGCGTGAGGAGCGGCTGGGTCTTGTCCGCCATCGCGATCCTGACCGTCTGCGGATCCACGACCTCGATGGGTCCCAGGTTCTCGGCCATGTCAGCCGGCTGGTCCTTCAGGTTGGCCAGGCGCTCGAACGAGAACTTCACGTCCTCCGCCGTCAGAGGGTTGCCGGTCGAGAACTTCACGCCCTTCCGGAGCTTGAACTCCAACGCCTTGCCGCCGTCCACGAGCTTCCAGCTCTCGGCGAGGAGGGGCTTGAGGGTGACGTAGTCTCCCGGCGTCAGCGTGATCAGCGTCTCGTAGACGGCGCGGATCGTGGTCGGCGGCGAGTACTCGAACTGCCGGGCAGGATCGAGGGTCCGCGTGTCGCTGATGTCGACGCCGAGGACGAGCGTGGTCTTGCCGGCGGCGGCGACGGGCGTCGGACCCGAGGGTCCCGCGCCCAGCGCGGCCAGCGCCACGATCAGCGCGGCGGCCAGTCTGCGGAGAGTTGACGGCGAGCACCTCATTGCGAATCTCCTCTGCACGCGGAGTGAATGGTGGGGCGCGTGGGTCAATGAGCCGGACGTATCGGTCACGGGGCGATTCCGATCCAGCGCCGCTCCCGCGCCGAGAGGTCGACGGCGTCGACCACGCTCTGTACCGCGGCGCCGTCACGGAAGGTCGGGTAGTCCGTCGCCTCGCCGCGGACCGCGCGGACGAAGGCAACGCCCTGATCGTACTTGTAGCCGAGGAGTGGATCGTCGGCGCGCGGGTTGCGCGGCGAGCCCGGATAGACCGCGAGCTCGGGCGGCACCTCGACGGTCGCCCAGTGCTGCCGGCGCGCCATCGCCGGCCCGAGGCTCATCTGGAGCTGGAAGGGGTGGATCAGCTCGTAGAGCGCCGCGCCGCCGGTGCCGTGGATCTCGACACCCTGGTACTGGGGCCGGCCGGTGCCGCCCCGCCCCGCCACCCCGCGGCTGACGTCGAACGTCCCGATGACCCCGCTGGCGAACTCCGCGACCCACGCCGACGCTTCGGGCGTCTCCACCCGGCCGTGGCCCCCGCCGGGAATCGCGCGCTCGGCGACGTAGGTGCGGTTCACGGCGCTGACCGCGACGATGTCGCCGAGCAGGTAGCGTGCGGCGTCGATCATGTGGGAGCCCATGTCGGCGATCACGCCCGCACCACCGCGCGCCCGCAGATGGCGCCAGCCGAAGGGGAGCGAGGGGTCGAGCTGGCCGTCGTTGAAGTAGGACATGCGCCAGTGCCGGATCTCGCCGAAGTGCCCCTCGTCGACGAGACGCTTCAGGTACCGCAGGGCGGCCGCGAACCGGAACGTGAACGCGACCATGTGGACCCGCCCGGGGTGGCGGTCGGCGGCGTCCGCCAGCGAGCGGGCCTCGGGAGCGGTCAACGCGAGCGGCTTCTCGCAGAGGACGTGCTTGCCGGCGGCGAGCGCCGCTCCGGCCACGGGCCCGTTGAGGTCGCTCGGAGGGCAGGCAACGATGGCGTCGAGCTCGGGATCGCCGACGAGCGCCTCCCAGGTGTCGTGCACCCGGGGAATGCCCCACTGCTCGGCGAAGGCCTTCGCTTTCACCGCATCCCGGGAGGCGACCGCCGTCACCTCGCAGAGCTCCGGGAGCAGGCGCAGGCTCGGAACGTGGACGAAGCCGGCGATGCGGCCCGTTCCGATCAGGCCGACTCGGATCCGACGCCCGGTCATTCCGCCAGGTCTCCTGCCAACGGGTGTGTCACCCTTCACTCTCCCGCGACCCGTCGCCCGCCGCGGGAGCGAGCGAGGGAGAGGCTAGCACGCTTTCGCCGACCGCAGAAGGCGGGTACAATCCCCGCGTCAGACGCACTCATACCCGAAAGGCCGGATCGGAGCACCGGCGAGGAGGAAGCATGGCCGACTACGTGGCGTACTTCAACGGGGAGTTCGTGCCGTTCAGCCAGGTGAAGATCGATCCTCTCGATCGGGGCTTCCTGGTCGGCGACTGCGTCTTCGACGTCGCCCGGACGTTCAACGGCAAGAGCTTCCGGATGCGAGAGCACGTCGACCGTCTGTACCGGTCGCTGAAGTACGTGCGCATCGACCCGGGCCTCACGCCGAACGAGCTGGAGCGGATCAGCGAGGAGGTCGTCTCGCGCAACGAGCACCTTCGCGCCGACGTGGGCGACTACCAGCTCTGGCAGTTCGTCACCCGCGGCCGCGGCCGCTGGGCGCACAAGGCGGGGCCGCCCGCCGTCGGCATCTGCACCCGCCAGATGGGCTTCGTCCGATTCGCCAACCTGTACGACACGGGCGCCCACGGGGTCGTCGTGCGGACCCGCAGCTTCAACCCGGACGCGCTCGACCCGAAGGTCAAGAACTTCAGCCGGATGAACTTCAACCTGGCCGAGCTCGAGGCGTCCGACGTGGATCCCGAGGGCTGGCCGATCCTGCTCGACAGCCGGGGCAACCTCACCGAGGGCGTGGGGTACAACCTCTTCCTCGTCTCGGGCGGCGTCATCCGGACGGCGGGCGACCGGAGCGTGCTCCAGGGTGTCTCGCGCGGCACCGTGTTCGACCTCGCGAAGGAGCTGGGCATCCCCGTCTCCGAGGAGGATCTCCAGCCCTACGACCTCTACACCGCCGACGAGGTGTTCTTCACCAGCACGAGCCCGTGCGTCCTGCCGGTGACCCAGGTCGACCGCCGCCCGATCGGCGACGGTAAGCCCGGCCCGACGGTGCATCGGCTCCTCCAGGCGTGGAGCGAGACCGTGGGCGTCGACATCGTGGCCCAGGCGAAGTACTACGCGCGGAAGGAAACGCTCGAGTCCGGCAAGGGCTCCTGAGCGGGCGGGCCGGCCGGCGCCCCGAAGCGCCTCCGGACCTCAACACCGCGTCCCAGGCTCTACCCGCCCGCCTCCGGTTCCGGGCGGGCGGGTAGACGTGGGACGCGACACGGGCTTACAGTTCGTCCATGCTCAGCGGCTGGGTCCCCGAGTCAGCATCCGGCCAGGTTGTCCTCGGGGGTCGCGACGGCGCGACGGTCGTGACATGCGCCCTCTTGGTCGTGATCACGGCGGTCGCATGGGTGCAGGTCGCGTCATCGGCCATGACGCCCGACCCCATGCAGGGCATGATCATGGCGCCCACGGTCTTCGACGGGCTCGTCTACGTGGCGAATTGGACCGTCATGATGGCGGCGATGATGCTGCCGAGCGCACTGCCGATGATCGGGCTCTACGCGGCGGCCCAGCAGAGTGCGGGGCGGCCGGCCCGGAGGATCCTGCCGGTGGCGCTCTTCACGCTCGTGTACCTCGGCGTCTGGGCGGCGACGGGTGTTCCGATGTACTTCGCGAGCGCGCTTCTGGCTGCGAGCGACGCCGTGGCGCTCAGGTACGGCATCGCCGCGGTGCTCGTGGTCGCCGGGATCTTCCAGATCTCGCCGCTCAAGCAGATGTGCCTCCGGCACTGCCGCAGTCCGCTCGGATTCTTCCTTGGCCACTGGCGCGCGGGATGGCGCGGCAGTCTCGAGATGGGCTGGGCGCATGCGACCTATTGCCTCGGGTGCTGCTGGGCGTTGATGGTCGTCCTGGTCGTGGCCGGAGCGATGGGTCTCGCCTGGGTCCTGCTCATCTCGGCCGCGGTCGTGGCCGAGAAACTGCTGCCGGGCGGAAGCTGGATCGCGCGGGGGGTCGGCGTGGCGCTCGTGCTCCTGGGGCTGGCCGTCGCCATCCGGCCCGACGTGGCCATGGCTCTGCGGGCCGGCGGCCACTCGATGTGACGATGTCGCGTCATCGGCCTTCGATAATCACGGGAACGGAGGGTCGTCATGGCAAACGCTCAATGGCGGGTTAGTGGGGAGTACTTCGAGGCCTGCAGCTGCGACTTCGTGTGTCCCTGCCCGACGTCCGGGCTGGCGGCCACGCCCACCAGGGGTCACTGCGACGCGGGCCTCGTGTTCCACGTCGAGCGCGGGCAACACGGTAGCACGAGCCTCGACGGGCTGAGCTTCGCCGTCCTGCTGCGCACGCCGGGCCCGATGATCGCGGGCAACTGGACCGTCGGGGTGATCCTGGACGAGCGAGCCTCTCCAGCGCAGCGGGAGGCGCTCACAGCGATCGCGAGCGGCCAGGGGGGCGGGCCGATAGGCGCCCTCGGCCCCCTGGTCGGACGGTTTGGCGGCGCCGAGGCGAAGCCGATCAGGATCGAGCGTAGCGGGATGCGCCGGTCGGTCTCGATCCCGGGCGTCCTCGACATCGCCATCGAGGGGATCGCGGGCGCCAATCAGGGTGAGCCGATCTACCTCGACAACGTCGGCCACCCGGCCGCGACCCGGCTCGCGCTGGCCAAGGCCTCCCGCAGCCACCTGCACGCCTTCGGCATCGACTGGGACGACACATCGGGCCGGAACAATGGGCACTTCGCGCCGTTCGCGTGGAGCTCCAGCTAAGGAGTTGTCAGAGAATAAGTGAACGAATATGACAGCATGCGGATAGACTTGATGCGTGAACCTGCGGCTCTGGAAGGCGAAGTACAAGGCGCTGGGGCCGGCCTTGACGGAGCGGGGGCGCCGGATCTGGGCGGCCACG
>JBGQGN010000213.1:0-6766 GCA_041497395.1 Methylomirabilia bacterium | reverse complement strand
AGGAGGACGTCCAGCAGCATGGCGGCGAGGAACAGCGCCCCGAGGCTGAGCCGCGGCGCCATCCGCTTCGCCGCCAGGCCAGCACCCAGATGGCCCACGAACATTGCGCCATGATAGCCCGCGCGGACTCGCCGGAGCTCGGGATCCCGGGCGATGCGATCGTGACCACCACCCTGCCTTGACAGCGAGCAGTGCTCCGGTCACGGTAGGCGGCGGTGACCGACGATCTCGCCCGGCCGGCCTCCCGGCGCCTCCACCGGCGCGACCTCGCGACCGCGCTTCCCGATCTCACGAGCCCGCAGCGACTCCGGGGCCTGACGGGCCCGGTCGACGTCTGGCGGGACCGCGAGGGTGTCCCCCACGCGCGGGCCGGTTCCCTCCACGACGCGTTCTTCGCCCAGGGATTCGTCCACGCCCAGGATCGGCTGTGGCACATGGAGTACGACCGCCGACGGGCGAGCGGACGATGGGCGGAGCTCATGGGCGAGGCCGCGGTCCCCCAGGACGTGCTGGCGCGCCGGCTCGGCCTCGACCGAAGCGCCCGCGTCGACTACCAGGGGGCGGCCGCCGAGACGCGCGTGATGCTCGAGGCCTACGCGGCCGGCGTCAATGCCTGCCTCGACGCCACCGAGGTCTGGCCCATCGAGTTCCAGCTCCTCGGCACGCGGCCCGAGCCCTGGGCGCCGTGGGACAGCCTCGCCGTCTTCAAGATTCGCCACGTGGAGATGGGGCCTTGGCAGATGAAGCTCTGGCGCGCCCGTCTCGTCCGCCAGCTCGGCCCGAGGCTGGCCGCTTACCTGTCCCCGGGGACCTCCCCGGGCCCGATGCTGATCCTCCCGCCCGGCACGGAGTACCGGGGGCCGGCGCCCGGCGCCCTGGAGGCCTTGAGCCGGAACGACCCCGCCCTCGCCTCCCTTCCTGGCTGGGTCGGCGGGAGCAACAGCTGGGTCCTCGCCGGGGCGCGCACGGCCTCCGGGCACCCCCTGGTCGCGGGCGATCCCCACCGGGCCCTCGACACGCCGAACTGCTACTACCAGAACCACCTCGCCTGCCCCGAGTTCGACGCCATCGGGCTCTCGTTCCCCGGCGTCCCCGGTCTCTCCCACTTCGGCCACAACCGCCACGTGGCCTGGTGCGTCACGCACGCGATGGCGGACTACCAGGACGTCTTCGTCGAGCGCTTCGATCCCACCGACCCTACGCGGTACGAGTTCCGCGGCGAGTGGCGCCACGCCGAGGTGCGGCGCGAGACCATCCAGGTCCACGGCGGCCGGGCGGTCGACGTCGCGATCACGGTCACGCACCACGGCCCGATCGTTCTCGGCGAGCCGGCGAGCGGCCACGCCGTGTCGCTCCGCTACACGGCGACGGCCGAGCTGAACCGGACGTTCGACGCCTTCGTCCCGATGCTCCGGGCCGCCTCCGCCAGCGATCTCGAGGCGGCCATGCGGACGTGGGTCGATCCGGGCAACAACCTGGTCTTCGCCGACGTTCACGGGACGATCGGGTACCGGACGCGCGGGCGCATACCGGTCCGGGCCCAGACGAACGCGTGGCTCCCCGTCCCCGGCTGGGACGGCGCCCACGAATGGACGGGCGCGATCCCGTTCGAGGCGATGCCCGCGCTGCGCGACCCGGCCGCGGGCTGGATCGTCACCGCCAACAGCCGGATCGTCGACGACGACTATCCACACTACCTTGGGCTCGACTATGCCCCGGACTTCCGGACCCGCCGCCTCGCGGGCCGCATCCAGGACCTCCACGGCGCGACGGTCGCCGACATGGCAGCCCTCCATGCGGACCGCGCCTCGATTCCCGCCCGGAGCCTGGTGGAGCTGGCGGGCCGCATCGAGCCCCTCGACGCCGGCTCGCGCGCGGCGCTCGCGACGCTTCGCCGCTGGGACGGCTCCATGGACGCAGACAGCACGGCGGCCACGGTCTACGCGGCGTTCCGGGCGCGTCTCGTGCGCGACGTCCTGGGGCCCCTCCTCGGTCCCCTCGCGGCGGACGCCTTCGCGGCGGCGCCAAGCGCTCCCGTCGCGCACGTCTCGCGACTCCGCGGCCGATTGGCCGAGTGGATCCGCGAGGACGACCGGACGCTCCTGGCGGCGGGCGACGACTGGGGAAGCGCGATGGCCCGCGCGCTCGCGGGGGCGGTCGCCGCGCTGCGCGAGACGCTCGGACCCGACCCCGCGACGTGGGCCTGGGGCCGCCTCCACGTCGCGCGCCCGCGCCACCCGCTCTCGGCAGCGTACCCTGCGGTGGCGGAGCTACTCGACCCGCCTGTCTCTCCCGCGGGCGGGGACGGCGACACCGTGCAGGCGGCAGACTTCGTCCCGGCCGCCGGGTTCGAGCTGACGCTCACCTCGGTCGCGCGGTACGTGTTCGACCTGGGTGACTGGGAACGGAGCGCGTGGATCGTCCCGCTCGGCGCGTCGGGCCATCCGGAGAGCCTCCACTACGCCGACCAGTCGGCGGACTGGGCGGCCGTGCGCCTCCGCCCGATGCGGTATGACTGGGCCCGCGTCGCGGCCGAGTCGGAGAGCCACCAGCGGCTCGAGCCCGCCCGGGCTGACTAGTCGACCGCCCTCAGTCGCTGAGCCCGGGCATGTCGAAACCGCGCGCCGCGAGCCCAGCGACGAGCTCCGCCTCCTGGGCGGAGGTCAACTCGACGAGCGGCGGCCGCACCGTCCGCCAGCCCGGGTCCTGGAGGAAGTGGGCGATGGTCGCCTTCAGGGCCGGAATCATGGGCACCCGCTGCAGCACGGCGCGCGTCGCCGAGATCTCGGCCTGCTGATGGTCGGCGTCGCCGGACTGCCAGCTCCGGTACAGGTGGTCGATGGGACCGGGGTTGACGTTGCCCGTCGCGGTGATGCAGCCGACACCGCCATGGCGCATGTTCTGAAGCAGGAAGACCTCGCTGCCGGCGAAGACATCGAAGTCCGATCCCCGGAAGGCGTCCAGTATCGCCTTCGTGTTGCTCCAGTCCCCCGAGGAGTCCTTCACCCCCGCCACGATTCCCGGGTAGACCGCCAGGAGACGCTCGATGAGGGCGAGGCTGATCGGGACCTGGGCGACGGGCGGGATGTGATAGAGGTACAGGCGGAGCCGCGAGTCTGCGACCCGCTCGATGACCTCCGCGAACGCCCGGAACAGGCCCTCGTCGGACACACCCTTGTAGTAGAACGGCGGGAGCATCAGCGCCCCCGCGCACCCGAGCTTCACGGCGTGCCCGGTGAGCCGCACCGAGTCGGTGAGCGCGCAGCAGCCCGTGCCCGGCATCAGGGTCTCCGGCGGCACACCTCCCTCGACCAGCGCCTCGAGCAGCTCCATCCGCTCGTCGACGGAGAGGGAGTTCGCCTCGCTGTTCGTGCCGAACACCGCGAGGCCGCGGCACCCGTGACCGAGGAGCCACCGGCAATGGCGCACGAACCGCGCCGCATCGGGCGCCAGGCGGGGCGTGAAGGGTGTGACTACCGGTGCCAGCACGCCAGACAGGCGCGTCGTCGTCATCTCCATTCCCCCTCGGTGTCACGCTCGATGAAAGTCTCGATCGGGCTCGATCCGAGATGATACACCGCGATCGAGACTCGATGGCGGGCGAGCGTGGCAGCGCTCGGACCCCCTGGGCCGTGCTTCTCGTGCTCTGCAGCCTGCTCGCGCTCCACAACGCCATGCGGATCGGTCCGGTCACCTTCATCGAGGAGCTGCGCGGCCGCTACGGCGCCGACTACGCGGCGGCCGGCAACGTGGTGGGCGCGTACACGCTTGCCTACGGGTTCGCCCAGCTCCTGGCGGGGCTCCTGACCGACCGCGTCGGGAGCCGGCGCCTGATGCTGGCCGGCCTCGGCCTGGCCGCCGCGGGCTCCGCAACCTTCGCCGTGACGGACAGCTACTCGGTCGCCGTCCTGGCCCGCCTCCTGATGGGAGTGGCCGGCGGGTGCCTCTACACGCCGACCATCGCGTACACGTTCGCCGCCTTCCCCGATGCGCTCCGAGGCCGGGCCATGGGCTTCGCGGAGACGGGGGTTGGGGCCGGGCAGGTGCTCGCGCTCCTGGGACTCCCGACCCTCTTCGCGGCGATCGGCCTCACGCCGGCGTTCCTCGCGCTCCCGGTGGCGGCCCTCGGCCTCGGTCTCGCCGTGGCCCTCGGGCTCCCGCACATCCCGCCAGTGCCGCGAGCCACCCGCGGGCGAATCCGGGATCTCGCCCGAGAGCGCGACTTCTGGCTCCTGGCCGTCGGCTTCGCCTTCGTGGGTATGCTCGCCCAGGTCGCCGTGCTCTCCTGGATGCCGACGTATCTCCGCCAGATCCACGGCTTCGGCGTGGTCGCCGCGGGCGTGTCGACCGGCATCGTGGTGACGGGCCTCATGCTCTTCTCTCCCCTCTTCGGCATCCTCTCGGACCGGCTGACCGCGCGCCGGCCGGTCATGCTCGCAGGATGCCTGCTCGCGCTCGCGGGCTTCGTCGTCCTCCTGGTCACCCGGCACCCCTGGGTGGCCGTCGGCGGCGCGCTCCTGGTCAGCGCCAGCATGGCGGCCACGATCCCGATGCAGGTCGTCTTCGCCTCGGAGCGTTTCCGGGCCGTCGGAGCCGGCACGGCCGTCGGCCTCGTCAACACCGGCGGACAGATCGCCGCCTCGCTCGGCGGGCCGCTCTACGGCACGTTCCTCGACCGCGGCCTCGGGTTCGGCATGGTGTGGGGCGTCGCCACGGCGCTCGGCCTCCTGCGTGTCCTGGCGGTGCTGGGCATCCGGGAGCCTGCGCGCCGTTGATCCAATCGCGTCCCGACCTTGACCCTCCGAGAGCGGCGGGTGTACGGTCGGGTCCGATGCGAGCATCGAGACGGCGCGCGACAAGATGTGTCGCCCCTTCCGGCATGGCCGGCATGGGACCCCAGCAGTGATTCCGGTCGCGCGGGCCGTCCTCCTCACGGCGGCGCTCACGCACGTCCTCCACGACGGCTTCTCGGACGCGCTCTACGTCCTCCTGCCGCTCTGGGCGGCGGAGTTCCACCTCACGCTCACCGGCGTCGGCGTCCTCAAAACCGTCTACACCGCCGGCATGGCGCTCTCGCAGATCCCGGCCGGGATCCTCGCCGAGCGCTGGGGCGAGCGCCGGCTGCTCGCGGTGGGCACGGCGATCACCGCGCTCGGGTACCTCGCCGTCGCCCTTGGCGCCAGCGGGATGCTCCCCCTCATGGCGTTCCTCCTCGTGGCCGGGCTCGGCTCCGGGGTCCAGCATCCGCTGGCCTCGTCCCTCGTCTCGCGCGCCTACGAGACCGGGTCCCGACGCGCGGCGCTCGGGACGTACAACTTCGCCGGGGATCTCGGGAAGATCGCGGTGCCCGCGGCCATCGCGTTGACCACGAGTCTCGCCGGCTGGCGCGGCGCGAGCGCCGTGTACGCGCTGCTCGGCCTCGGAGGCGCGGGCCTCATCGCGGTCGCGCTCCATCGGCTTCGGGCGGGCGACGCGGACGGGGCGACGGAGGAGATCCGCCTCTCGGCTGGGGGCTGGGGCATTCGCGACGCCCGCGGCTTCCAGGCGCTCGCCGCGGTCGGCATGATCGACACGGCGACGCGCACCGCGCTCCTGACGTTCCTCCCCTTCCTGCTGCTGGCAAAGGGGCTCACCGTGGCCGGCCTCGGCCTGGCGCTGGCGGTGCTCTTCGCGGGTGGGGCCGCGGGCAAGTTCGTCTGCGGGATCGTCGCCGAGCGGGTCGGGATCGTGCGGACCGTGATCCTCACCGAGCTGGCCACGGCCTGCGGGATCGTCGCGGTCGCCCTCGGCCCCCTGACGGTGGCGCTCGGGCTGCTCCTGCCCCTCGGCGTCGCGCTGAACGGAACGTCGTCCGCCCTCTATGCCACGGTGGCGGATCTCGTCACACCGGAGCGGCGGGCGCGCGCGTACGGGCTCTACTACACCCTCGTCGTCGGCGCATCCGCGATGGCGCCTCTGGCGTACGGCGCGCTCGGCGACGCCGTCGGCATCCTGGCCAGTCTGCTCGTGACGTCGGCGGTCGTCCTCCTCACGGTCCCGCTCTGTCTCGTCCTGCGGGGCGCCCTGGCGCCGGCCGAAGGCGCCCGGCTCGCCGCCTGAGCCGACCGCGGACGGGGGCCAGGAAGCCACCAAACAACCAGCATGGCCACGGTGGCGACGTGACGCGCTCGTCAGGGCTCGGCCTCGCCGTGCTGCGTGTCACCCTCGGCGTCATCTTCCTGATGCACGGGTATCTCGGGCTCGCCGTCATCAGCCCGGGCGGCATCGCCGGTTACACGACCCGCATGGGGTACCCCGCAGCGCTCGGCCAGGCTCTCGGCTGGTACCTCATCGTCGCGCACTCGGTGGGCGGGATCCTGCTGATCCTCGGGCTCTTCACCCGCTGGGCCGCGCTCGCCCAGGTGCCGATCATGGCCTCCGCGTTCTTCCTTCACCACCTCCGGCAGGGCTTCTTCCTGACGGGCATCGTGGTGAACGCGGCGAAGGGGATCGCCATCGCGGGCGGATACGAGTACGCCCTGCTGGTCCTTGCCGCCACCGTGACCCTCGTCCTCGCGGGTGGCGGCGCGCTCGCGCTCGACCGTCGCGCGCGCTGAAGCGCCAGGCGGCGTCGAGCCCGCCCGTGACCGGGAGACCCCGGCGGTGACGCCCACGTCCTCCGCCCATCGGCTGGGGTTCCTCTTCATCGCCCTGTCGGCCGTGCTCTTCGGCTCGCTGGGCGTCGCGACCAAGGGCATCCTCGAGGTCGCGGCAACCAACGCCCTCT
>JBGQGN010000212.1:0-6812 GCA_041497395.1 Methylomirabilia bacterium | reverse complement strand
GCCTCCGAGGCCATACGAGGCCCGGCGAGCCCGGCCGGGTGTCCGCTGAGGGCGGTCGTGCCCCAGTGGTGGAGCGGCACTGCCCGGGGAATCGCCCAGTTCACGCGACCGAGCGGGATGCGCCAGCTCGCCTCGCCGTCGTCCTGCCCGTAGGGGTCGCAGCCGTCCGTGTGAAGCGCCAGCTCACGGTGAAGCTCGAAGGGCGCCGACGGATCGCAGGCGCGGGAGAGCGCCTCCATCCAGGCGAGGTCGTCGGCGCTCCACGCCGGTGGACCGACGATCCGAAGGTTCGCGTCAAGGGCCCGCGCCAGGACGTCGTTCGGGAGATAGCCGCGGCTCGCCGCCACGAGCTGCTCGCGGACGCCGACCCCGGCCATCCGCGCGGCGTCCCGGGCGATGGCGACGGTCTCCAGGTAGGCGTCCCAGGCCGCCTCGAAGGATTCGTGCCGCACCGTGAGCCACACCCGCGCTTCCTCGGGGGTGATGCTCGGCATGAGACCGCCGGCCCGCACCACGTGGCCCATGACGAAGCCGTGGAAGCGCGAGCCCCGCAGGCGGTCGATCGCGTGTGTCGCCAGCTCCAGTGCCTCGAGCGCGTTGTGGCGCCGGACGGCCCCGCCGTGGCTCGCGACGCCCGTGAACACGAGCTCGCTCGAGACGCACGCCAGACACGGGCGCGAGAGCGCGCCGTTCTGGTAGTCCGCGTGAGAGGTGAGCAGGACGTCCAGACCCCCGAAGGCGCCCCGCTCGAGGAGCGCCAGCTTTCCCCACAACAGCTCCTCGGCCGGGCAGCCCAGGACCACGACCCTTCCCGGCAATCCGTGGCTCTCCATCACGGCGCGCGCGGCGACGGCCGCGCCCACCTGCGCCGGACCGAGCTGGTTGTGTCCACACGCGTGCCCGGCCGACTGGCCGGCGGGCGCACGGTACGGTACGGCGAGGTTCCCCTGGCCCGGCAACGCGTCGTACTCGGCTAGGAGCGCGACCGCCGGGCCCTCCCCTCGACCGAAGCGCGCCGCGAATGCGGTCGGGATGCCGCACACGCCGCGCTCCACCTCGAAGCCGTGGCCGCGGAGCCAGTCCGCAAGCGCGTCGGCCGCCCGGACCTCCATGAGCGGGAGCTCGGGCTCGTCCCATAGCCGCCGGATGTGCGCCTCGATCTCGGATCGAACACCGCGCCACGCATCCCGCGTGGCCTCGACGAGGTGGTCGGAGAGACCCATGGACAGCCTACGGTACGGGGCGGCTTCGCGAGCCGTCAAGCCGCGAGACCGCGCACGAGGCGGCGCCGGCAGACAGGTGACATCGAGCACCCGCAATCCGCTGCCGAGCGGTTCCCGCCTTGACCCTCGCGGAGCCGCTCGCCATACTGGCCGCGTGAACCGCGG
Source organism: Methylomirabilia bacterium (assembly GCA_041497395.1). GTDB lineage: Bacteria > Methylomirabilota > Methylomirabilia > Rokubacteriales > DASRDR01 > DASRDR01. The sequence goes on along the minus strand of JBGQGN010000212.1, from coordinate 5,424 downwards.
CGTCCGGCGCGTGCTCCCTCTGACGTTCGGCTGGGAGCACCTTCCGCGGCGGACCTCCATGCCGCTGGTTCCCGAAGCCGAGGGCCGCGTCTTCCTGCGCGAGCCCGTCCCCGGCCTCCTCCTCGAGGTGGCGGACGGCTTCGTGCTGATCGACACCGGCTTCAACGGCGCGCTCGTACGCGACCGCGCCTTCTACCACCGGTTCTGGGGCCGCCGGCCAACCAAGCTCGAGCTGTCGGGCCCCGGGGATCCGCTCGAGGACGCGTTCGCGCTGGTGGGGGTGGATCCGCGCGACGTCGTGGCGGTGGCGCTCAGCCATCTTCACAACGACCACGTCGGCGGCGTTCGTCACTTCGCGGGCCGCGTGCCCGTGCACGTCCAGCGCAAGGAGCTCGAGGCCGCCCAGGCCGACCCGGCCGCCGCCGAGCGCAACGCGATCTTTCGCATCGACTTCGACGACCCACTCATCGACTGGCGGCTCGCCGACGGCGACGTCGAGATCGCGCCGGGGGTGACGGCGCTCCTCACCGCGGGCCACACGCCAGGCCACCAGAGCTTCATGGTCGAGGTGGATCCGGGAGCGGGCGGCGGCGGGTACGTGTTCGCGTTCGACGCCGCGGACCTCCAGGAAAACCTGGACCGGGAAGAGCCCGTCACCGCCGCGTTCGGGGGGGATCCGAGAACAACGCTCCCGGCGCTCCGCCGCCTGAAGGCCGTCGCGACGGAGCGGCGCTTCCGGCTGGTGCCGGGTCACGACCCCGACGTGTGGCCGCGCTTCACGCGGGAGCTGGGCGTCGCCGCGCGCCCCTGAGGCCTTCGCCAGGCGATCAAGCCTCGAGGGGCGGGGCCGACGGAGGTCGCCGGGCCGGGTGCGTGTGAGGCGGGGTGCCCGCCGGATGCCAGTGCCCGAAGTGCCGGAACCGGGTCGGCTTCGACGACCCCGCCGGCAGGACGTGGCGAGGCGACGCAGTGGAGCGTGCGCCCGCCCCGGTCGGGGTCTCCTTCGGGAAGAAGGGTGACGACCAGCTACGCGTGGCGCCTCCAGTGCTCGGCGCGGGTGTCGGCGCCGAGCCGTCGCCCTGGCGGATCGACGTCATCGGTACCGTGAAGAGTCGGTCGGCCTCTCCGCCGTCGACCGGGCACGCGGCGTCCCGTCCCGCGTCGCTCATGGCGCGGGACACCTCGAACTCGAGCCCGCACGAGCGGCAGCAGAACGCGTAGCGCGGCACGTCTCTAAGCCTCTGTCGTCTCCGCCCTCGCGGTCAGAGCCCCGTGTCGTGCTCGGCGTCGACGCGGCGCGTGGCGTCAGACACCCGGATCGACCCGGTCGAAGAGCCGCCGCTCGAGCAAGGTGAGGAGCCCGGCGACGGCCAGGTCCGCCGTCGTGCCCGCCGGGTCGAGCCCGGGAGCGACCTCGCAGAGGTCGATCGACCGGATGATGTCGTACGTGCTGAGCACCTCCATCATCTCGAGGAACGTCCGCGCCTCGATACCGGCGAAGACGGGGGCGCCCGTGCCACGCGCCTCGCTCCCGTTGACGACGTCAATGTCGACGGTGACGTAGACGGCGTCGACGCCGCTCGCCACCGTCTCCATCACCTGGCGCACCGCTGCCGCGGCGCCCTGCTCCCGGATCATCTTGGCCGTCACCATCTTGAGGCGCTCGCGCTTGAAGGTCCGGTACATCTCGGCGTCGAGCACGCTGCCGTTCAGGCCCAGCCAGGCCATGCTCCGGTACGACGCGGCGCGGTTCTCGCTGACCCGCCGGGCCGAGGTCGCGTGGTTGTAGCGGCCGAGGGGGCCGTACTCGAAGCGGAAGTCCGAGTGCGTGTCCACGTGCAGGTAGCCGACGCGGAGATTCTCCTTCCGCTCGCTCATCCCACGGACGAAGCCCTCGAAGCAGGGATACGCGATGTAGTGATCGCCGCCCAGGACCACCGGCAGCCCGCCCCGCTTCACGATCCCCTCCACGCCGGCCACCACCGACCACGTCGTCTTCATGATGTCGGTGGGGTCGATGTCGAAGTCGCCGACGTCCACCAGATCCAGGCGGTCCTTCAGGCGCAGCGCTACGTTGGTGTCCACGTCGACCCAGGTGTGCTCCACGTTCGCGGCGAGGATGCCGCGCGGCGCCTGCGACGCCTCGCGAATGGCCCGGGGACCGTACCGCGTGCCGGGCTTGGCGGTGATGATGCCCTGGTCGATGGGCACCCCGGCCACGACCGTCATCCCCTCGCGCACGGTGTCCAGTTCCCCGTACGGCGCCTGGAAGAAGGTCGGGATGCCCGCGTATCCCGGGTGGATCGGATGCGTCCCCACGATTGCTCCTCCTCGGTTTCGCCTATTCCGCCGCGTCGCCGCGCCGGGCGTCCAGCATGCGGAGCGCCTCCTCCCGGATGAGCCCCATCACGCGCCGCTTGAGATCCACGAAGATGTCGGACGTCAGCATGTCCACGGTCCGCGGCCGCGGCAGCGGCACCTGGATCTCCTCGCGGATCCGCCCCGGGCGCGCCGTCATCACGAACACCCGGTCGCCCAGGAACAGCGCCTCCTCGATGTCGTGGGTGACGAAGAGCACGGTCTTCGCCGCCTCGCCCCACACCCGGAGCAGCAGCTCCCCCATGAGCGATCGGGTCTGGGCGTCCAGCGCCCCGAAGGGCTCGTCCATCAGCAGCACCTCGGGGTCGTTCGCCAGCGCCCGCGCGATCGCCACCCGCTGCATCATGCCACCGGACAGCTCCTTCGGGTACACGCGCTCGAAGCCAGCGAGACCGACCTGGTTGATGTAGTGCTCAGCCACGCGAGCCCGGTCGGGAGCGGGCGTTCCACGGAGCCGGAGGCCGAATTCGACGTTCCGCTGGACGGTGAGCCAGGGGAAGAGCGTGTAGGACTGGAAGACCATGCCGCGGTCGGCGCCCGGGCCGGACACCGAGTGCCCGTCGAGCAGCACGCGTCCGTCGCTGGGCGGCAGGAGGCCAGCCACCAGGCGGAGGATCGTCGACTTGCCGCAGCCCGACGTCCCCACGAGGACGGCGAACTCGCGGTCCTTGGTCTCGAAACTGATGTCCTGGAGCGCGGTGACCGTTTCCCCCCGACGGGTGTGGAAACGCATCGTGAGGCGGTCGAGGGTCAGGCGGGCCACGCGACTCGGCGATCCGTCAGCCAGCCTTGGGTGACCAGGGCAAGAGCCAGCGGTGGAGGTACTTGAAGAACTGGTCGGAGATCAGGCCCAGGAGCCCGATGACGAGGATTCCCACGAAGATGCGGTCGGTGAAGAGACCCCGCATCGACGTGAGAATCATGTAGCCGAGGCCCTTGTTGGCGGCGACCAGCTCGGCGAGCACGAGGTAGGTCCAGGCCCAGCCAAGCGTAATGCGAAGCGTATCCATGATCCCTGGCAGCGTGCCCGGCACCAGCACCCGCGAAACCACCTGCCGCCGTCCGGCCCCGAGCGTGTACGAGACGTCGAGGAGATCACGCGGAACGTGGTGAGCGATGTCGGCAATCATCACCAGCTGCTGGAAGAACGTGCCGATGAAGATGACGGTCACGCGGGTCTCGTAGTCGATCCCGACCCACAGGATCAGAAGCGGGATCATCGCGCTGACCGGCAGGTAGCGCATGAAGTTGGTGACGGGCTCGATCACCGCCTCGACCAGCTGGAACGTTCCCATCAGGATGCCGAGCGGAACCGCCAGGGCCGAGGCCAGCGCGAAGCCCACGAAGACGACGAAGCACGAGGCGGCGATGTGGGTCCAGAGGGACCCGTCTCTTGCCAGGTCGAACGCAGCCAACGCCACCTGATTCGGCGTCGGCAGGAACTCGGTGCGGACGAGGCCGCTATGCGCGAGCAGCACCCACCCAGCGAAAAGCGAGCCGACGGTGAGGGCACTGGCGGTCAGGTAGACGGGACGAGGGATCGGATCCTTCGGCGAGAACCAGCCGGCCACGGACGTGCTACTCCGCGGCCCGCCGGGAACGGCCCCGGACAGCTGCCCGGCGCCGTTCCCGGACCGCGGTCACGACTCCCCTATTCCAGGAACGACGGATCGATGACGTCCGCCGCCTTGACCTCGGGCCAGACGAGCTTCCCGGTCTGCCGCCAGAAATCGATCGCGCCCTGGACGGTCTGGTACATCGGTCCCGGCTTGGCCTTCGTCCCCATGAAGGACCGGTTGTCCGCGACGCCGTAGAGCGTCGCGCCCGACAGGGCCTCCTCGAAGTCCTTCGGTTCCTTCAGCCAGCCGCCGAGCCCCTTCGTCATGATCTCGACCGCGTCCTTCGGGTTCTGCCTCCAGTAGTCGACCGCCTGCCCGACCGCGCGCACGACCTTCCGCACGTCGTCGGGGCGGTTCTTCACCACGTCCTGGCGGAACGCGAGCGTGTCGATGATGAGCCCCGGCGTCTTGCTCGAGTCGATCAGGAGGTGGCCGTCGGGTGCGCTCTTCCCCTTGCTGAGCCACGGCTCCCATACGACGGCAGCGTCGACGCGGCCGGCCACGAAGGCGGCGCCGGCGTCACCCGTCGAGCCCATGTTGACCGGCGTGATGTCCTTCTCGGAGAGGCCCTCGCGCTTCAGGAGGTAGCTCAGGTAGAACTGGGCAATCGAGCCCTCCAGGAACGCGACCCGCTTCCCCTTCAGTTCGGCGATCGACTTGATCGCCTTCTTGGCGACGACGCCGTCGCCGCCCTTGGAGTCGTCGACCGTCATGACCATGATGAACGGGTTGTCGGCCTTGGCGTAGAGCAGGACGGTGTTCGGGGTGGCGCCGTAGGCCTCAATGCGCTTGGCCGCAAGGGCCGCCATCCCGATCTTGGTGTCGTCGATCACTTGGAGGTCGACGTCGACACCCTGCGCCTTGAAAAACCCCTTGTTATGGGCCAGATAGATAGGACCGAATCCCACCCAGATCGGATACCCAATCCGGATCGGCTCCGCCGACGCCCCGACGGCGGACGCTATCACGAGCCCCAGCACGCACCCGGCGATCATCCACAACCGCTTCATGGCAACCTCCTCCGCCCCAGCCCGTTCATCGCGCGTCCACGGGTCAGCGACCTTCGCTCCGCCTCCCGGCCGACGCCGACGTTACGGGACTTCCTCAGAACTGTCAATGCGGGCCGCCGCTGTCGCCGCGGTGTGGACAGAACGTCCGTGCCTCAGCCGCGGATGGCGAAGGCCCGCACCGGCGCTCCGGTGCCGCCAACGAGCTTGAGCGGGAACGCGGCCACGTACCACTCGCCTTCCGCGAGACGGCGGAGGTTCGTGAGCACCTGCAGCTGCGGGATGTCCGCGCGGAGCAGGCAGTTGTGCACCGGGTCCGAGCGGTCGGCCGGCTCGTCGAGCCCCACGAGGTCGGTCGCGACCAGCCCGGGCCGCCGAGCGGCGAGCCAGGCCGCTCCCTCTCCAGTGATGAACGGACG
>JBGQGN010000211.1:0-6864 GCA_041497395.1 Methylomirabilia bacterium | reverse complement strand
CTTCGTGCCCTCGCCGACCCGGCGCGCTACGGCGGGCTCATACTCGCCGCGCTGGCGGTCGTCGGCCTCGGCGCTCGAGGGCGCCCCGGAGACTCGGGGCTCCGACTCCTCTACGGGATGGCGCTCACCCTCGGTCTCCTGCTGAGTCTGGGTCCGACGATTCCGCGGTTCCCGCTATACGAGACGCTCCACCGCTTCGTCCCGTTCTTCGGGATGATCCGGAACCCCGAGAAGCTCCAGCTCGTGACGAGCGTGGCCACGGTCGTGCTGGCGGGGCTCGGCGCCCGGGCAGTCCTGGACGGCCTCGTCCTGAAACACGGACCCCGGCGGGCCGCCATGCTCGGCGGGCTTCTCGCCCTCGTCCTCATCGCGACGCCGCCCTGGCACGGCATCGCCTTCTCGCGCTTCGGTGACAGCCCAGTGTACGAGACGCTCCGCCGCGAGGCCTCGCGGGTGCTGTACCTCCCGGTCTGGCCCGGCGACAACGCCCACTCGGGGCTCTACCTCTACGCGGTCACGCGGACGCGGATCCCCATGATCAACGGCTACTCGCCGCTCGTGCCGCGGCGGTACGTCGACACTGTCTTCGAGCCGCTCGCCGCCATGAACGTCGGGGATCTGGGGGCCGGCGAGGCCGAGGCGCTCCGCCGGCTGGGAATCTCTCACGTCGTCGTCGACCGTGCCGCGTTCCCGCCCCAGGTCTCGCCCTACCCGTCGGCCTTCACGGTCGAGGGCCTCCGCGCCTCCGGAGTCCTGGCGCTCCAGCAGGTCGCCGGGCCGCTCGGGCTCTTCCGGGTCACCGATGGCGCGCCGACGTCGAACAGGCAAACCTCGCCGGTGGGAGTGTTCTACGAGGCGGAGCGGCAGAACCACCCGCCGGAAGTCGTGGTGGACGCCCCTGAGGCCTCGGGCGGCCGCGCCGTCGCCGGACGGCCGGGCGCGGCGGCGGGGTTCCTCACGTTCGGGCCCTATCGCCCGCTTCCGGCCGGCGCCTACGTCGCGCGCTTTCGCGTCCGCGGTTTCGGTCTTCGCCTCGACGTCACGAGCAACTTCGGGGACCGGGTCCTCGCCGAGCGCGCGGTGGATCCGGGCCCAAGCTGGGTCGACGAGGTCCTGCCGTTCCGTGTGGAACACGCCCGGCCGCTCGAGTTCCGGGTCGTGTGGGACGGGCGGCGTGAAGCCGCGGTGGACTGGGTGCTCGTCGTGGCCGCCGACCGTCCGGAGGTCGAGCGCACGTACGAGGTGGAGGCGCTGCCGCACCGTCTGGGAGAGCAAGCGGACCCGGCCGCCTCGGGCGGCTGGGCGGCCTACGCCGACCCCGTCGAAAGCCTCCGAGGGGATCTCGTGGGCGGGCCCGTGCGGCTCTTCCCCGCCGGCCACTACCAGCTCGCCCTGCGGCTCCGCGTCGCGGGGGCCGGCCGGGGCCCTCTCGTGCGTCTCTCGGTCACGGAGCCCGCGGGCCGGACCCTGGCCGCGCGCGTGGTGGAGGCGGCAGAGGTGCCGCCCGGCGACTACCGGGAGGTGACGCTGGACTTCACGCTTGATCGGCCGAGGGTCCTCGAGTTTCCCGTCGCCTTCCTCGGTGACGTGGGCGTGTTCTTCGATCGCATCACGGTCACTCCCCGGTAGGCAGCCCCGGCCGGCCCGCGTCAGCGGGCGGGCGCCGCGGCCTCGAGCTGGAACTCCACGAGCTCGAGGCCGAACGCCGCGCTCGACTCTCCCACCCGGACCTCGACGGGGCGCGGGCCCAGCGCCTCGAGGGCCGAGCCCGGCGGCGCGCCCTTCACGCCGATGAAGGCGTGGGACTCCCGGCGGCGGCCACGCAGGTCCCCCTGGACCCCGAGGGTCGCCAGGGCCCCGACCGCATCGGCGCCGAGCTGCTCCGACGCCTCGTCCTTGACGGCGCCCAGGACGATCGTGCCCGCGGAAAGGGCCCGCACCCACCTCGCCAAAGCTCCGCTTGCCGACGGATCCTCGAAGGTGTCGAAGGCGGCACGGTCCCGGATCGCTCCCGACGGCTCGAGGGCGACCAGGTTGTAGCCCCGCCGGTTGGGCGCGAGCTCGCCGATCCCCACGCGGATGGAGGCCGTGTCCCCGTAGGGCTGACCGCCGCTTCGGACGACGGCGTCCACGGGGATCGTCAGGCCCGTGGCGCCCAGGCGGTGCGCGGGGCCGAGCGCAGCCGCGCGCCGGTGGTACTCGAACTCGAACGCGATCACGTTGGGTTCCGCCTGCTGGAGCGGCCCAGTCAGGGTCGCCGCCAGTGTGGTCGTGGTGCCGAGAGTGGTGCGCGTGACCGTTGCTCCGTTGAGCGTGAGGCTCACCCACTGCTCGACGCCAGGCTGGGTCCGGAGGGGCCGCAGCACGGCCCGGAGCGTAGAACGCGATACGAGAAGGGCGTACGACGCCGCCCGCTCCACCACAACGCCCCGCTCCGGCAGGGGCACGATCTCGTAGAGATCGTCCGCCCCGTAGGTACCCCGGAAACGGAGAAACCCCTCTGACAGATCCGCGAGGGCGCGCCCCGTGGGACGGCGGCCGGGGCGCCACGTCGCGTCGCGGACGACCAGGTAGCGCAACGGATAGATCCGGGCCAGGGCCGTCCGGGCCGCCGGGGAAGCGAACGGTGGCGCGGAATCGGCCAGGACGCCGGACAGCTCGCGCTGGAGATCCGGGACGAAGCCGGCGAAGCCATTGACGACCCGCTGGCCGTGCCCGACCGATCGAAGCTTGGCGTCGACATCGACGCCCGGGTTGTTGAGCGGCCACTCGAGCACCGCGACATCGTCGGCATCGGCCCGGAGGACCGCGTCGACGGGGCGCGCGTAGGTCTCGATTCGCTGGTAGTCAGGTCGTGGCGTGACGTAGTCGAGGGTCAATGCGCCGATCACGACCGCCGTCACGAGCCACCGGGGCGTCCGCGACAGCCGGCTCAAGAGCCACGCCGCGCCGAGCCCCGCCAGGAGGGCTACCACCATGAGCACCAGGAGACCGAAGCGCGTCGTTCCGCGGATCGCGCGAAGGGGCAAGACGTACGGGTGGAGCCACAGGTAGAGGCCGGACCCCGCCTGCCGGCCGCCGACCCACACGATCGGGCCGAGCGAGAGGAGGAATGCGAGGAGCCCCATGGTGCTCAGGGCGAGCGCCCATTCGCCGTGCGTCAGGCGTCGGTCGCGAAGCCCGGCCCGCCAGCGTCGCCAGCCCGCGAGCCCGTCACGCAGAAGGAGGCACGCGAGGAGCCCGACGCCGCAGGCCGTGACGGAAGGTAACCGAGTCCACGCGGAGCCAATGCCGACGCGACCGCGACCGAGCACCGTCACCATGCCGACGGTCAGGCACGCCACCATCGCCGTGAAGAGCAGTCTCTCGGGCCACCCGCGCGGCGGCGCCGCGCGCCGGTCGGCCCAGATCCAAGCCGCCGCCAGGGCGGCGAGCCCGAGCGCCAGAAGGCCCGGAAAGAGCGTCGTCTCCGACGCGAAGTTGATGCGGACAAGCTTGGCCAGCCAGGTTCCCTGGGTCGTCAGGTACGCGAGCGCGTTCGCCGAGCGGTCCAGCGCGTCCCCGGCGCTCCGCTCGAGGCCCAGCTCCTTGCGCGTCACGAAGAAGGGCCATGCGACCGGTACCATTGCGACGACCAGCGCCACGCCACCGGCGACGGCCGCCAGCAGCGCCGCCGGGCGCCAGCCCGACCAGCGACGCAGGGCGTAGCTGAGCGCGAGGACGACGAGCCCCATGCCGAGGATGACCGCGAAGTACCACACGGCGATGGCCTGAAGCCAGAAGGCCACGAGGAAGGCCACCAGGTACCGCAGCCGCTGCGCCTCGAGATACCGCACCAGGGCGTACACCGCGAGCGGCAGCCCGAACATGATCTCCATCTGGAACTCGACCGCGTACTCGATCCGCGGCGGGGCGAGCGTGAAGATCAGCATCGCGACCGCCGCCGCCCCGTGGCGCCGGGTGATCCAGTACGTGACGGCGTACATCGCCCATCCGGACGCGGCCCAGAACAGCAGGAGCGTCACGTTGTAGGCGAGGTACGGGTTGCCCGTCCACCAGAAGAGGGGGCCCGCCACCAGGGCCGGCGTCACCAGCGGCTCCGCGAAGGTGAGGCTCAGACCGTAGGGATAGAAGCCGCTGCCGTGGAGCAGGAGGTACGGGCGCGCGAGCAGATTCCGGAACACCGAGATCATCACCCAGCTGAACAGCCGGGGATCGGTGTTGTCGGGAACGAGGTGCGCGGGATCGTGGGCCAGGGGCCACGTCCAGAGCGCGATCAGAGCGAGGCAGGCGAGGTAGGCGCCGAGATGCGCTCGGAGCTTCACCTCCGCCGCCCCCTAGCCGAGGGCCAGGTCGACCAGGAGGGCGAAGACCGCGATGGCGACCAGCAGGAAGACGGGGCGCCGGTACAGGTGCTCCGGATCGATGAGGGGGCTCTCCGGCTCGAAGGTCATCTTGAACGCCCAGCCGAGCAGCACCGCCACCAGCGGGAGAGCGGGCAGCACCTCGGGGCGCTGCGCCACCACGAGACGCGCGAGCGCCCCGAAGCCGACCAGGGCGTAGACAAGCTGGACGACGAACAGGCTCGTCACCGAGTACACCTGGAACGTCGGGCGGTAGCGCGCCGCGAGTTCGCCGAGGAGCCTCAGCTCCGCCAGGCGCTTGCCGGTCATGAGGAACGCCCCGAAGGCCCACACGGTGACCAGCAGGAGCACCGGAGGCGCCCCGGCGGCGACGGCGTGCCAGCCGATCGCGATCCGGATCGGGTTCGTGAGGGACTCGGTGATCGCGTCGAGGTACGGCCAGTCCTTGAACCGGAGCGGCGGGAGGTTGTACACGAGCCCGGCGACGAACAGGGCACCAGCGCCCCCGAGCACGGCGGGGGGCAGGAGCCACCACGAGACCCCGAACGCCAGGAGCGCGACGGCGGCCGTCAGGACGAGGAGGGGCGCGACACGGACGCGTCCGGACGGGATGGGCCGATCCCGCTTCGTCGGATGCCGCGCGTCGAACGGCGCGTCCAGGATCTCGTTTACGGCGTAGTTGACCGACGACACCAGGCCGGACACGACGAACGCCAGGAGGATCGCGCCAACTTCGGTCCCGCTGGGGTAGGACCGGTGAGCGGCCAGGGCGAGGAGGCTTCCGACCGGAACGACGAGGTTCTTGATCCAGTGGTCGAAGCGGAGGGGCCGGAGGTATTCGAGCCACGCGGCGGCAGTGATTGACCCAGAGGGCCGACCACCGGCGGCAGGATCCGTCGCTGCGTCCTCGATCACCTCGGTCTCCCGCATCACATGGCGCCTCGAAGCGCGAGAGCGCCCCCACCGTTCACGTCCCAAAGTCTAGCACCAGCCTCCGGATTCGACGCGTCGAACGACGCCGGCCCCGCGGGGGATACTCACCCGATTCGCGTCTCACGCCTCCCCGGGGGCCCGCACGGCCGCGCGGTCCGACCCGGGGGCGACGGGGCGGCGCGGGCGCGTCGCCATGATCCACACGAGCGCGAGCAGCCCGAGCCCGTAGTCGTGGACCTGCGACAGACCGTGGAACGCGGTCACGGCGAGCGTGGCGAGCTCCCGCGGCAGGCCGAGCCAGAAGGCGAAGCCCGCGGCGCCGGCCGCTTCGTACGGGCCGACGCTCATGAGGGTCGGCAGCGGCAGAGACGCCGCCATCTCCGCGCCCGCGACCGCGAGGAAGACGCGGAGGAAGCCGAGCTGGAGCCCCGGCTGGTCCTGGGAGGCCAGGAGCGCCTGGAGAAGGCAGTAGTATGCGCCGTACTTCGTGATCCGCAGGAGGAGCGACAGGCCGAGCGCCGGCACGAGGGTGCGGGCGCGCTCGCGCCGCGCGACCTCACCGGCCGCCGCGCCGAGGAGCGGCACGAGCCGGGCCGCGGGGCCCGGCAGCCGGGCCGCCGCCGCCGCGCCGAGGCGGAGGATCGGGGCGAGCACCCAGAGCGCGGCCACGGAGCCGAGCAGGATCACGAGGCTCCCGCCGACGAGAACGGCCGGCGGCAAGGGGGCGTTCCCCACGGCGAGCAGCGCGAGCACGAGGAGCGGCGCCACGGCGAGCGTGTCGAGGATGAACGAGAGCGCGAACGATGCGACGCCGGCCTCGAGGGGGAGCCCGAGCCGGGCCGTGACCAGGTAGAGATAGCTCGCGGCCGCCCCGGCCCGGGCGGGGATCAGGTCGACGGCCATGTTGCGGACGGCGGTCACCAGCACGAGCGGCCAGAGCGGCACGGGGCGGCCGAGAAGGAGGCGGTAGCGCAGCGCGCGCAGAACCAGGCCGACGGCCGAGATGGCCACGTACGCCAGGAGTCCCGGGAGCGAGATCGCGCGAACGAGCGGGACCAGCGCCCGGGGGTCGGCGCCCTGCGCCGTGAACAGGTAGACGAGGATGGCGCCCGAGACCAGGAGCCCGAGGCCCAGGCGGAAAAGCCCGCGGGGCATGCGGCGCGCGGCGGCCGGCCCTCCGGAGGGCGCGGGCCGGGCGCCGGGCGGAGAGCCCGTCGCCGGAGCGCTCATGCGGGATGGCGCCGGTCCCGGACCACGCGGGCCGGGGCGCCCGCGACGATCGCATAGCCGGGGACGTCCTGCGTCACGACCGCGTGCGCACCCACGATGGCGCTCGGCCCGACGGTCACACCGTCGAGCACGATCGCGCCCGCCCCGAGCCAGCCGCCCGGGCCCACGGCGATCCCCCGGGAGGGTCGCGCCTGCTGCACGACGGGAACGTCCACCCGGTCGAAGTCGTGCCCGCCGCCCACCACGTAGCTGTAGGCGGCGAGCAAGGTCTCCGCCCCGATCCTGACCGACGATGCGGAGAACACCGTGCAGTTGTAGGAGACGTTGACGCCATCCT
>JBGQGN010000210.1:0-6907 GCA_041497395.1 Methylomirabilia bacterium | reverse complement strand
TTCGTCGTGCCACCCGACGCGACGCTCCTCGTCGGCCTCGCGGATCTTCGACGCGATGCCCATTCCGGGACGCGGCCGACGCCGCAGCGCTTGGTCCTGGGCGCCGGGCGCTGCCACCGCCTGCTGATCCCCCGGGGCGTGGCTCACGGGGTGGCGAACCTCGGGACGGAGCCCCAGGCGATCCTCTACGCGGTCAACCAGTTCTTCACCGCGGACCGCGATGGGACCGACGAGTGGCGCCTGCCGTGGGACCACTTCGGCGCCGAGTTCTGGTCGATGGGGCGCGGATGAGGACGCGACCGGCCTGACGGGCCCGGGTCCGCCCGGGTCGGTGTGGGGCGCCTCGGCCACTCAGGCCGTGGCCGTCGCGGGAACGGGCTGGGCCAGCATCAGCCGGAACACCTTCACCGGCATCTCGACGTTCCGCAAAGGCCGCTCGCCGAGAGCCTCGAACGGGAACTCGTTCCCCAGACGCTCCCGGCTGCCGGCTCCCACGAGGATCTCGTCTCCCCGGGCGAGCGCGGCGAGGCGAGCCGCCACAATCGTCACCTGCCCCGACGCGGTGTAGGTCCACCGGGTGCCGTTGGCGCCCTCGATCTTCGTGGCCCCCACGGTAGCGAGACCCGAGTTCACGCCGCTGTGGACGGCGATCGGCTCTGGTAGCCCGTGGAGCGTCTCGTTCAGCTCGCGCGTCCGGTGGAGGATCCCGAGCGCGCACTTGACAGCCTGGCGCGCGTGGCGCCGGGGGTCCGCGTCGCGGAAGATCGCCATTAGGCCGTCGCCTGCGGTCTCGTTCACGTCGCCCCCACGCCGCAGAATCTCGTCGAGGTAGGCGCCGAAGCACCGCTCGACCAGCTCGTTGACGCGCGCCGGGTCGAGGCGCTCGGTGAGCCGCGTGTAGCCGACGAGGTCGACGAACAGTACGGTGACGTCCTCCTCGCGCTTGTCCAGCTCGGGCGCCTCCGGCGCGCGCTCGATCAGGTCCTGGACGGTCCGCGGGACGAACTTCGCGAGATTCGTCCGGATGCTCTCGAGGATCTCCACACGCCGGACCGCCGTCCGCAGCTCCGCGTTCGTCTCCTGGAGGGCCGTGTATGCCCGCGCGTGCTCGAGGGCGAGGGCGCTCGAGTTTGCCAGGAGCCGGAGGAGTCCCAGGTCCTGGCCCGAGTACCCGAGGCCGGACCGCTTCGGACCCAGCGTGAGGAAACCCGTCACACGACCCTGGAAGAGGAACGGCACGGCCAGGGTCGCCCCGAGACTGTCCATCGCCGCGAGACACCCCGCCCGGTAGTCCTCCAGCGCGGGGTCCTCCTCGACCCGCTCGCGTGTCAGCGGCTGGCGGCGCAGATCGAGACACCGCACGAGCGGCGAGCCGCCGTCGATCGGGGGCCGGCCGTCCCGCTCGTCCGCCTCCTCCTGGTCCGCGCGCACGTAACCCTGGCGGCGCGCGTCGAGGAGGTAGAGCTCCTGCCGGACGGGGTGCAGCTGCTCCTCGACGGTCTGGGTGAGCAGCTCGACGATCCGCCGGAGGTCGAGGAGCCCGCTCATGACCTCCGAAACGTGCTCGATCGACCGCTGCAGGTCCACCCGCTGTCGGAAGAACAGGCGGTCGACCAGCCGCTGCGATCGGAGGTAGAGCGGATTCAGCAGCACCACGACCAGCACCGCCATGACGGCGGCAGCGACGATGGGCGACTGCGCGGCCTCCCAGTTCGCCAGGAGGATGTCCGTGCCAGCGATGGCGCCCGTGTAGGCGAGCACCACGAACCCGGTGGCCGCGGAGTAGACGGCGCCGGCGCGGAGCGCGGCGCGGACGTCGAAGAGGTCGTAGCGGACCATGGCGTAGGCCATGACGATGGGGAACAGGAGCGTCAGCCTCCACATCGCGTTCAGATAGGGGACCGTCACCTGGAAGAGAGCTTCGGCCGTCGTCCCGAGGATCGGCGGGACGTAGCCGAGGACGAACGCCGCGCACAGAATCCGTGCCCGCTGCCGGATCAAGGGGGTGCCGCCCACCACGCTGGCCCGGGCGAGCGAGAGAACGAGCAGGATCAGCGCCACGCCCCAGTACGCAGCTCCGGCGGCAGGCACCGCGAGCAGAAGCCGCACGTCACCGCGCACGATCGGAAGCTGGAGCAGCACGGCCACCACCGCCGAGACGAGATATGGCAGCCAGACTACCCGCGGGAAGCGCCGGACGATCCCGCGGCGCTGCGGAAAGGTCAGCGCGAGGTGGAGCAACGTCGCCGGCCAGAAGGCCCACGCCGTCAGGAACAGCTCGGAGAAGCGGTACGTCGTGTGCGCGTCGGCGAACGTGACGTTGACGACGGAGGCGATCAGCAGGAAGGAGAGGAACAGCCAGCTCTGTGGCCGCCCAGGGCGGATCAGGAACACGACGGCGCCGATCACGAGCTGCAGCACGCCCGGCAGGAGGCCCTCGATGAGGTACCTCGCGAAATCACGGCGCGTGAAGAGCCGCGTCGTGACGTCCGCCTCGACCAGCTGGCCGCGCCGGTAGACGATGTAGTGGAACGTCGTCCGGGGATCCTGGCTCTCGATCGTCGCCTGGATGTCCCGGCCGCTCTGGAGCACTTGCCCGTTCATGACCCGGACGACGTCGAAGGGCTCGAGCGGCCCTCGCTCGGGGCCGCCGACCGCGACGAGCAGGTTCTCCATGACCCAGAAGCCGGCGAAGATCCGGCCCTGGCGCTGGTACCGATCGAGGGTGGCGACGACACCGACGGCGAGCGCGAGCCCGAGGATGCCCCAGAAGAGCGCGTTCCTGCGCATCCCCGGTATTGTACGCCTGGCCGCGCGGGCGCTTTCGCCGCGCGTGCCCGCGCGGCGGGTCAGCGAAAGGCGGGCGCGACCTCGCGGGCCAGGAGCTCCAGCTCCCGGAGGATGTGGCGGTGGGGCATCCCGGGAAAGTACAGCCGGAAGATGATGTGGGTCGCGCCAAACGCCTCGATGAAGCGCCGGACCTGCGCCCGGCACCGCTCGGGCCCGCCGACCACGAAGCGGTCGCGTCCGAGCGCGTCGAGCTGGTCCACCGGGGTGGCATCCTCCGCGCCGATGAGCGGGTGCTTCCAGCGGCCCCCGCCGTACTCGTCGCGGTAGTTCACCAGGAGGTGGCGCTCGGCGAGCTCGAGCGCCTCCGCGTCGGTGTCGGCGATCACGGTGTCGCGCGTGAGCGGCCACTCGGCCGGGTCCGGCCGGCCCGCCGCCCGCAGCTCGGCCTGATAGCGCGCCTTGCCGTCGAGCAGCTTCTGGAGGTGCGCCGTCGGGCCGGGGATCCACGCGTCGGCCAGGCACGCCGCCCGCCGGATCATCAGCTCGCCCCAGCCGCCGATCCAGATCGGAGGGTGCGGCCGCTGAACGGGCTTCGGCTCGATTCGCGCGTCCTGGAGCGGATAGTGGGGCCCCGGAAGCGTGACCGTATCCTGCGTCCAGAGCGCCCGGATCACGGCGAGAGCCTCCTCGAACCGCGCCCCCCGCTTCTCGAGCGGCGTGCGATAGAGGGCGAACTCGTCCGGCCGGTACCCGATCGCGGCGCCGAACACGAGTCGACCCTCCGAGAGCACGTCGACCATCGCCGCATCTTCCGCGGCTCGAACCGGATCGTAGAACGGCAGGACCACCACGTCGGTGCCGAGGAGCAGCCGCGACGTCCGGGTGGCGAAGCCCGCGAGGACCACGAGCGGCGACGGCCAGTAGTGGCCGCGAACGCCATGGTGCTCCTCCATCCAGACGGAGTCGAGGCCGAGCGTCTCCGCGCGGTCGACCTCCGCCAGCGCCTCGCGGGCGAGGTGCCCGCCCTCGGTGGGAATGAAGCCGAATCGCATCGCGCCCTTATAGCACGGCCGCCGAAGACCGGGACACTCCGTCACGCAACGGACGCGGTCAGACGCGCCAGTCGCGCGTGAGGGCCCGCACCTCCCCGAGGAGCTCCGCCTCGTCGAGGGTCGCGATGCGCCCGTGCCGCACGACCGGACGGCCGTGCACCCACACATCCGTGATCGCCTGGGGCGAGAGCGCGTAGACGACGTTCTTCATGAGCGCGTTCGGCGGGTGGAGCGACGGATGCCCGAGATCGAGCGCGACCAGATCCCCGAGGTGGCCCGGCGCGATCTCCCCGACGGGAAGGCCGAGCACCTCCCCGCCGCCGGCCGTCCCGAGCCGGAATGCCTCCTCGGCGCTGAAGGCGGTCCCGTCGAGGTGCGTGACCTTCTGGAGAAGAGCGGCCATCCGCATCTCCTCGAAGATGGACAGCCGGTTGTTCGTGCAGCCGCCATCCGTACCCAGCGCCACGGGCACGCCGATGGCGCGCATCTCCCGCAGCCTGGTGACCCCGTCACCCAGGATCATGTTCGAGGACGGGCAATAGGCCACGCGCGCGCCCCGCTCGGCCAGGAGCTCCACCTCGCCGCCGTCGATCCACACGCAATGGACGCCGATGAGCCGCGGACCCAGGACACCGAGCTGGTCGAGGTATCGCACCGGGGTGACTCCGTGGCGGGCCTCGATCTGCTCGCGCTCGGCTCGGTACTCGGCGACGTGGATGTGGAATGGCACGCGAGCCTCTTCCGCGAGCGTCGCCGCGGCGCGGATCATCTCGGGCGACGCAGCGTGAAGGCTGTGGGGCGCCGGCTGGACGCTCACCGTCGGATCGCCGGCGTACCGGGCCATCAGCTCACGGCAGCGCCCGGTCGCCTCCGCCACCGTCTCGCGATACTCCGGCGGCGCCCCGGACCAGTCGTAGAAGGCGCGAGCCAGGACGAGACGGATCCCGACCCGCTTCGCCGCCCGGATGGCCGCCTCCGCGTTCGCGTTGCCTCCGCCCTGGACGTAGAAGAAGTCCACGACCGTCGTGATGCCATGACGCAGCATCTCGGCGAAGGCGAAGGCCGCTCCGATCTCGATTCCCCGGGCGTCGAGCCGCCGCGAGAAGGGATAGAGAACGCGGTCGCGCCACCCCATGAAGTCCAGGTCGTCGCCGAGCCCGCGGAGGAGCGACTGGAATGAATGGTTGTGGGCGTTGACGCCGCCGGGGAGGAGAAGCCGCCCGGGGAGCGTCAGGACCGCCTCCCGCGCGTTGGCCCCGACGGCCGGGTACGGCGGGAGCGCCGCCCGCGGCCCCACGGCCGTGATCCGACCGTCCTCGAGGCGGACGGCCCAGCCGTCGTGGACCGCCCCCGCCGCATAGCAGCGCTCGGGAAGCAGGAGCACGGGTCAGTCGCGTTCGGTCTGACCCTCGCGGGCCAGGCTTTGCTTCCCGGAATCGCGGGGACCGGCCCAGCTCGTCACGGCGGCCCGACGCGCGCCCACTCCGTCAGACGCAGGGCAGTCGGCCGCGCCGGCCGCCGGGTGATCTCAGCGGCGCCGGCGGGCGCCGCCCCGGCGAGATGGGCTGGCCAGGCGGCTGATGAAGTCGTCCACCGGGATGGCCGGCATCGTCATCATCTGGACGGAGCCCCGGGCGCCGAGCTCGACCGAGATCCGGGAGACGGTCTCGTTGTCCGGAGCCTCCAGCACCGTGACGAAGTCGTAGGGCCCGAGCACGGCGTACTGGGCGATGACCCGCGCCCCCATCCGGCCGACCTCCGCGTTGACCTTGCGGATGGAACCGGGCAGCTTGCGGAGCACCTGTCGGCCCGTCTCGGACAGCGAGGACAGCATGATGTAGAGCGGCATGGGACCCTCCGGGGTGGCGGCTCCCGATCGTGGCGTCCTGGACGCGAGCAGTATAGCGCACCTCCGGTATACTGGTGAGCATGCAGCTCAGGGGATGGGGGCTGACCCGGGCGAGCCGTATCGCCATCATTCTCCTCGTCGTCCAGCACCTCGGACTGGGTCAGGTCCTTGCCTTCGCGCCTGCGCCGGCCGCAGGCGTCACTCTCGCCGGTCCTTCGCAGGCCATCGCCGCGCCCGACACCGTCGTTCCGCTCGCGATCCTGTTCGACGCGAGCTGCCACTCGAGCGCGGTCCTCGGGGAGCACGGTTCCCGGGCGACTCCGCCTGATCCGGCCCCCCTCCCTCGCCGGCTGCCGCGGGCGCCGCCCGCAGCCTGAGCTCCGCCGAAGCTGGCGGAGCCGGGGCTCCACGAAACCGCGGGGCGTCGACGCGCACGGATTCGGCAGTGCCCGCACGTGCGTGCGCGCCATCCGAACGCAGGCAAGGGAGGCCGCAGATGAAGGTATTTCGCGACACGATCGAGATCCGGACGGAGGAGAATCAGCAGTTCCTCGACGTCACGAAGCAGATCCGCGACGCCGTGAGCCGATCGGGCATCCAGAACGGCACGCTCCTGATCAACTCGCTCCACACGACGATCGCCGTCTTCGTCAACGAGTTCCAGTCGGCGCTCCTCGACGACCTCGGCGCCGTGCTGCAGAAGCTGATCCCGCGACGGGACGGGTATCGTCACGACGATCCGCGCTACTCGGACTGCGATCGTGGCAACGCCCATGCGCACCTTCGGGCGACGCTGCTCGGACGTCCGATCGCGCTGGCCATGGCCGACGGGGAGGTCCTGCTCGGCCAGTACCAGAGCGTCATCCTGGCCGAGCTCGACGGGCCGCGTGACCGGAGGCTCCAGGTCCAGATCGTCGGGGAGTGACCGCCGCGGCCGGTTCCTGACCTGGCGGGCCGTCCCCCGTGACGGGCCCGCCAGGCCGGGCCCGCTTTTCTTGACACGCCCGGACGCGCCGCCCCAAGATGGCGGCGTGTATCGGGGCGGCGCTCTTGCGTCTCGGGACGGGCGCGGCCAGTCCGGCTTCGGGCTGGTGGAGATCCTCGTCGTGGCCGTCATCCTCGCCGTCGCCGGGGCGTTCCTCTACCAGTACTTCGTGTCGACGACGAAGACCATCGAGACCATCCAGCAGCAGAAGCCCATGTCCGCGGCGCGTCT
>JBGQGN010000209.1:0-6914 GCA_041497395.1 Methylomirabilia bacterium | reverse complement strand
GCGGACGTGCGGCGGGAGGCCGTCGAGGCCGCCGTCGGCCAGGGGGCGCTCGCCGCGGAGTCCGTCGCGGCGGCGACCAGCCGGGCGGAGGTCGTCGTCACCATGGTGCCGAACTCTCCCGAGGTCGAGGTCGCGTACCTGGGACCTGGGGGCGTCCTCGAGGGCGCGCGGCCGGGTCAGATCGCGATCGACATGAGCACGATCGATCCCGCGACGACGCGCAAGGTTGGCGCCCGGCTCGAGGCCGCGGGCGTCCGCATGCTCGACGCGCCCGTTTCGGGAGGAGTGCCGGGTGCCGTGGCCGGGACGCTGACGATCATGGTGGGAGGCGATGCTGCCACAGTGGCCCAGATGCGCCCCATCCTGGGTGCCATGGGCAAGAACGTCGTCCACGTGGGGCCGCTCGGGTCGGGCGAGGTGGCCAAGATCTGCAACAACCTCCTCGCGGGGGTCTCCATGATCGCGGCCGCCGAGGCGTTCACGATCGGGACCCGGGCCGGGGTCGACCCGAAGATCCTCCACGATGTGATCCGGACCAGCTCCGGCAACTGCTGGGCCATCGAGCACAACTGCCCGGTTCCCGGGCTCGTGCCCAAGTCGGCGTCAAATCGTGACTTCGCGGCCGGGTTCATGACGGACCTCATGGCCAAGGACCTGTCCCTGGCCCGCGCCGCGGCGCGTGATCTCGGCGTGCCCTGCTTCACGGGCGCGCTCGCCCACGATCTCTACATGCTGGCCAGCCGTCACGGGCTGGGGCGGAAGGACTTCTCCTCGGTCATCCAGCTCCTGACCGCATCCGAGGGGGGAGGGAGCGGCTAGAGCGTACGGCATCCCACGGTTGGCCGCGGGCCTGCATCCCGCGGCATCCTGCTTGCATCGTAAGGAGTGCGGTCACACCGAGGGAGGAGCCATGGGATCAGCGCCTAGGATCCAGTCGTTCCCGGTCCTGTCCGTCGCGGGTTTGCTTGCCGCCGTGCTCGTCGGGGTGAGCCCCGCCGCGGCACAGACACCGCCCGCCTCCGGGACGCCCGCGTCCCCTGGGGCTGCCGGGTCTCTGGGTGTCGTCGTCACCCCCCAGCCATCCCAGCCCGCCCCCGAGTTCGGGTTCGAGCGCGCGCTTCCACCGGAGCAGGGAAGTCCGCGCGAAGAGGACTACGGCGAGCGCACGCGAACGATCTATCAGCCCGCCTTCGTCAAGGGCGCTGTGAAGACGACGCGGACCTCGCGGACGTCCGGCATACGGATGGGATTGAGCGGGTGGACCGCGCCCCGGATCCCGTTCGATGACCGAGACTCGAGTGGTTTCCCGGCGTTCGGCCTCACGATCGAGTGGGGAACGCCGATGGAGCCGCCGGCCGAGCCGACGCTGCCCGGTCAGCGCTGACCGGGATCAGCCCTTCGCGAGCTTCTCGACTTCTCGCTTGGGCAGGGGCTCGATGCGGGCCAGGAGCTGTTTGACCCGGCGCTCGGAGGTGTGATCGGCGAGGATCAGCCGCCTCGACTTCGTCCCATTCACGATGAAGGCCACCCAGTCGTCCAGGTTGGGCGTGCCTCGCCACTGGATGACCAGACCGCTGGCCTTGAGCTTCTTCCGCCCTTCGACTTTCGCCAGGGGCTTTCGCGGAACGTCCATGCGCGCCTCCGGACCTCGTGCCGAGCAAATGAAAGAGTGCGTACCGTTCAGTGAATGTCCCCCACAATCGTCGGGCGTCCCATCCGTGTCAAGAGCTTGTTTCGCCTGTGCTCATGCGCTCACGCGACGATGGACCGTTCGCGCGCGGGCATTCATCGGCCGATCGGGAGCCTCGCCTTCGCGAGCATCGATCTGTCGCGGCTCCGCGGGCTGCCGACGACGAGCGCCCGCGCCAGACGCGGCGGATCGCCGTCGGTGGATGACGGTGGATATGTGGATAACTGGGCGTGGGGGGTGGGACGGCCGCTCAGCGCCGCGCGGCGGCGCCGACGTCCACCGCGCCGACCGAACGAAGCAGGAGCGCTGACAGCGCGGGCGCCGCGTCCGCGAGGGCGGGCAGCTCGCCCTCGAGCGACTGCATCACCACCTCGTTGAGCGCGCCGAGCCACGCGTAGGCGGCCACGTCGGTGTCCACCGGCGGGATGCTCCCCTCGGCGACCGCCTCATCGAGGTGGTGGCGCACCAGTGCGGCGAAGCGGCCGAGCACTTCGCGGCGCTTCATCGCGTAGGCGGGCCCGAGGCTGGCCGCCTCGATGAGCACGATGCGCGCCAGCGCGCGCCGGCGCCCGAAGAGGGTCAGTGCGGCGGTCACGGCCGCCTCGACCCGCGCCCCGCCACCCTCGTGCGCCGCGATGGTGGCAGCGGCGTCCGCGGCCAGCTCGGCGGCGAACTCGTCGACCAGTGCGGAGAAGAGCGGGAGCTTGCCGGGGAAGTGGAAGTAGAGCGCTCCCTTGAACACTCCGGCCGCCGCGGCGATCGCGTCCATGCGAGCCGCGTGGTACCCTTCGCGGGCAAAGACCTCCATGGCGGCCGCGAGCACCCGGCGCCGTGTGCCGGCCTTCGCCTCGTCCCGTCGCGGTGAGCGTCGACGCTCCTCGCGGCCGCTCATGGCCCGCACCCCGGCGGACCCACCGCTCCGGGGAGCACGGAGGAGTGGATGACCCAGGTGATCCGGATCGGTCACAGCCCTGACGCCGACGACGCGTTCATGTTCTACGCGATGACGCACGGAAAGGTGACGATTCCTGGCGTGCGGATCGAGCACGTGCTGGAGGACATCGAGTCGCTGAACCGTCGCGCCGCGTCGACGGAGCTCGAGGTCACAGCGGTGTCGTGCGCCACGTACCCGGCCATCGCGGATCGATACCGTCTCATGGATCCCGGGGCGTCGATGGGGAAGGGCTACGGCCCGATCGTCGTGGCCCGGGAGCCCATCCCCGCCGAGACACTTCCCGGGCGGATCATCGCCATCCCGGGGTACGGGACGACGGCGTACCTGCTGCTCCGTCTCGCGCTGGGGGACCCGCCCGTGATCGTGGTGGCGTTCGACCAGATCCCGCGGGTGGTGGCGGACGGACAGGCCGACGCCGGCCTCCTGATCCACGAGGGGCAGATCACGTACGGCGCGATGGGCCTCTCCAAGGTGCTCGACCTGGGCGAGCTGTGGACGAAGCGGACGGGACTTCCACTCCCGCTGGGCGTCAACGTGACGCGCCGCGATCTGGGTGAGGACATGGCCCGGAGCCTGTCCGAGGCCCTGCGCGCCTCGATCCGCTACGCCCACGCGCACCCGGACGAAGCCGTGGGGTACGCGCTCCGGTACGGCCGAGGCATCGATGCCGACACCTGCATGCGGTTCGTCCACATGTACGTCAACGACTACACCGTGACGCTGGGCGAGGAAGGACGCCGCGCCCTGGAGACCCTGTACAGGGAGGCTGTCGGCGCGCGGCTGCTCGGCGCGATGCCCCCCCTCGATCCTCTCTAGCGGTGGCGCCGGCGGACCGGACGTCGTGCACGACGCGCTCGAGGCGCCCGGCACGGGGCTGTCCTAGAAGGCCTTGACCCGCTCGTAGAGCGTGGTCCGCTGGACGGGCCGGAAGCCGGCCTCCCGGATCAGGGCCACGATCTCGTCCACGGTGATCTTGTTGACGTAGTCCGCCGCCTTGTGGACGTTCTCCTCGAAGAGCGTTCCGCCCCAGTCGTCGGCCCCGAAGTAGAGCGCGATCTGCCCGGCCCGCTTACCCTCCGAGAACCAGGACGCCTGCACGTGGGGCATGTTGTCCAGGTAGCAGCGCGACAGCGCCAGCATCCGGCAGTAGGCGTTGGGCCCGGCGTAGTGCTTGATCCACTTCTCCAGCAGCGTGTTGCCCGGCTTGAAGGACCAGGGGACGAATGCCGTGAAGCCTCCGGTCTCGTCCTGGAGGGCGCGCACGGCGTCCAGGTGGTCCAGGACGTCCTCCGGCCCCTCGACGTGGCCGTACATCATGGTGGCCGTCGACCGGAGCCCGTGCCGGTGCGCTTCCCGGTGGACCTCCAGCCAGCTGCCCGGGCCGCCCTTCTTCGGGGCGATGCGGAGACGGACGCGCTCGGAGAGGATCTCGGCGCCCCCGCCCGGCAGGGTCCGCTGACCCGCGTCCCGGAGCCGTGCCAGCACCTCGCTGACGGGAAGCGTGGAGACCCGGGCCATCGTCTGGATCTCGGAGGCGGTGAAGAAGTGAGGCAGCACGCCCGGGAAGCGCCGCCGGGTCTCTCGGACCAGATCGAGGTAGTAGTCGAGGGGCAGGGACGGGTTGTGCCCTCCCTGGAGGAGGACGGTGGTCGCGCCCCGCTCGACGGCCCCGGCGATCTTGGCCATGACCTCGTCGACGGTGAGGGTGTAGGCCTCGGGGTCGCCCGGCTTCCGGTAGAAGGCACAGAACTGGCAGTCGGTGACGCAGACGTTCGTGTAGTTCGGGTTCGTGTCGATCACGAACGTCACCTCACCGCCGGGGTGGAGGCGCCGGCGCACCGTATTGGCGAGCTGGCCGACCTCGAGCAGGGGGGCCTCGGTTAGGAGCCACCGTCCCTCGTCGCGGGAGAGCCGGATCCCCCCGTCGACCTTGGCGCGGACCGTCTCCAGGATGGCCTGGGCCGTCATGCGAGTCAGCCCTCGAGAAGAGCCAGGAGCCGGCGATACTCGCCGACCGCCTTCTCGTCGTCGGGTCCGATCCGGTAGCGGAAGCTCTCGAGGTAGGCGGTGATCTCGTCCTCGGAGAGTCCGAGGTCGCGCCGCCGCGCCGCGATGGCGGGGAGGCTCGCGAGGCCGGTCTCGAGCGCGTCCGCCAGCGTCGACTCCAGGTCCTCCCGCGCGGCCGCCGTCGTGTCCAGGCGGACGGCCCAGGCGGCGAAGACCATGGGGTAGCCGGTCCACTGCGTCCATTCCTCGCCGAGGTCGTAGCAGAGCCGCCGGGGCCATGGTCCCTGGCGCAGGCGGAGCGCAGCGTCGCCGATGAGGAGCACGGCGTCGGACGCCTCGTCGAGCTCGACCAGGACGGGGGCGGGGACCTCGTACCGGAACGCGAGCAGGATCCGCAGGAGCCGCACGGACGTGGAGGTCTCACCGGTGACGGCGATGCGGCGGCCGCCGAGCTCCCCCAGGGGGCGGTCGGAGAAGAGGAGGACGCTCTGCGCTCGCGTGGGGCCCACGATCCCGAACGGCAGGCGGGTCACGGTGCCCTCGAGCCGGAGGCAGTCGGCGAGGGCGAGCGGTCCGGCGTCGACCCGGCCCTCGGCCACGGCCTCGCCGAGCGCGCGGGGCGGCAGGGACGCCGCGATCGGCCAGGGGAAGGCGTGGAAGAACGGCTCGACGTTCAGGTACGAGATCCGGCCGACCCGCAGCATCAGCTCCACACCTTGATCACGTTGTAGAGGGCGTCTCGCTCCACCGGCACCCGCCCGGCGTCGCGGACCATCCGCAGGATCTGCTCGCGCGCGAGCCCGGCCGGGCTCTCCGCCTTCGCCGCGTGCGCGATGCGCTCGTCGACGAGGGTGCCGTTGACGTCGTCGGCCCCGAAGTGGAGCGCGATCGAGGCGGCCTCTTCGCCCATCATGACCCAGTACGCCTCGACGTGCGGGAAGTTGTCGAGGACGAGGCGGGACGTAGCCACCACGCGCAGCGCCTCCACGGCCGAGGCCTGGCGGGGGACGAGCCGCGTGTCGCCGACCTGGTACAGGAGGGGGATGAACGTCAGGAAGCCTCCGGTCTCGTCCTGGAGCGCCCGGAGGCGCAGCATGTGCCCGATCCGCTCGGCGTACGTCTCGATGTGGCCATAGAGCATCGTCGCATTGGAGCGGATGCCGAGACAGTGAGCGATCCGGTGGATCTCGAGCCAGCGGTCCGCCCCGGCCTTGCCCATGAAGCGGAGCGCCTTCTGGAGCCGGGCGGAGAAGATCTCCGCGCCCCCTCCGGGCATGGTGTGGAGCCCGGCGGCCTTCAGGCGGCTGAGCGCCTCGATCGGCTCGATCTTCCAGCGGCGCCAGAGGTAGTCGATCTCGGCCGCGGTGAAGGCCTTGATCTGGGCGTCCGGGCGGGTTGCGTGGATGGTCTGCACCAGCCGCTCGTAGTACTCGAACGGCCAGTCCGGGTGATGGCCGCCCACGATGTGGACCTCGCGGACGTCCGCCTCGATCATGCCGACGACGTCCTCGATGGAGTGCTCGAACGCGCCCTCGTCGCCCTTCTTCTTGGCGAAGTCACAGAACGAGCAGGACAGCACGCACACGTTCGTCGGATTCACGTACCGGTTGATGACGAAGTAGACCCAGTCGCCGGACTTCTGACGCTTGACGTGGTCCGCCATCCGACCGAGGCCGAGGAGGTCGTCCGTCTCGAGGCAGGCGAGCCCGTCGTCGACGCCGAGGCGCTCGCCTCCGTGCACCTTTTTCCACACGCGGGCGAGCCGCGGATCCGAGACGCGAAGGTCGTCGACGACGTGGCCCATGCTCGCCTCCACCGGACCCGGATACAGCCTCCACCTATGGGAAACCGACCGGTCGGTCGGTGAAATTGTAGCATTCGCCATGATATAGTGCGGGTCGATCGACGGAGGATGTTGATCGCCTCGGGAGGATGCCGATGTCGGAGCCGAGCCGCCAGTACTTCGAGGACATCCAGGTGGGCGACGAGTACCTGTCTCCGGGCCGCACCATCACCGAGGCGGACATCGTCGCGTTCGCGGGGCTGTCGGGAGACTACAATGTCCTCCACACCGACGCCGAATTCATGAAGAGCTCCATCTTCGGCGAGCGCATCGCCCACGGTCTCCTGGGGCTCTCGATCTCGTCGGGCCTCGGCGCGCGGGCCGTCGCGCGCCCCTTCGCCACGCTCGCCTTCCTGGGGCTTCGCTGGCGATTCAAGGGGCCGATCAAGATCGGCGACACGATCAAGGTCCGCATGAAG
>JBGQGN010000208.1:0-6948 GCA_041497395.1 Methylomirabilia bacterium | reverse complement strand
CCCACGATCCCGATGTCGGGCCGGTACCGCGCGGTGCCGAGCAGGTCCCAGCCCCATCCGAAGGGATCGGACGCGAGCCGGATCAAGAGCTGGCCCTGGATCAAGAGATACGTGAAGTAGTGGGCCAGGTGGTACGCGATCGCGATCGGCACCAGCGAAAGCACGAAGAGGCGGGCCACCGTGCCCGTGGTGAGCTGATCCTCGCCCATCCACGCCATCCAGCGTGCGAACCCCAGGTAGACGAGCACGAAGAGGAGCGGGAACGTGAGGAGGCCGAGCGTGCCGATGACGGTGAGCCGCGCCTCGCCGAGCGGCGCCAGCGCCGCGTAGAGGGCGCCCTCTAGGCGCGCCCACGCCGGTGTTGCGGTGAATCCGTCGAACGTCACCGTCGAGAGCAGGACGAGCACGAACACCACCGTCGACGGCGACACGTCCGCGGTGTTGAGCAGCCCGGCCGCGAAGGGGCGCACGTTCCACTCGCGGCGGGCGGGGGCGGCTCGCTCGAAGCACGACCCGCAATCGAGGCACGTGCCGTCCCGCCCGGCGCAGGAGAGCTCGCATCGCCGGCAAGCCTCGCGGTCCAGGACGCGGATCTCGGTCGGGGCGAAGCGGGCGAGGACCCCGAAGGCCGTCTGGAAAGGGTCCCCGTGACGCAGCCACGTCGCGCGGCCGAAGAGCGCCATGCCGGTCCAGGTGAGCACCGAGTAGGCGACGATCAGGTGTCCGAGCTGAACGGGGATGCTTCGGCCCGTATAGATCAGCTCGATCCAGGCGAAGGCCAGGAAGAGCCCGACCGCCGGCCAGATGCCAGATCCTGCCGGATAGCGGCATGTCACCCGCCGCGACCCGAGAAGCGTCTCGCCCCAGCCGAAGAGCGCGGCCCAGGGGTTGATGAGCGCCCACAGGTTCCCGAGGAGCGCCGAAAGATAGGCGAACCCCACCCACCACGCCACCCAGATGAACGTCGGGGTGATGTTCCGTGTCGGGCTCTGGTTGCCGGCCAGGCCCGCGGCCAGGATCAGGGCGAGCAAGCCGACCGAGACCAAGCGGGCAGCGAGCCGGACCCGGCTGCTCGCCAGGACGCGCCCGAGGGGAAAGCGCAGCAGGTTCAGCCGCCAGTAGCCGCGCACGCCGGGGCTCGCCTTGACGAAGAGCCCGATGATCGCGAACGAGAGGGCGACGGCGGCCGCCGCGGCGGCGGCCCAGAGCCAGAGCGGGACCGGCAGGTCGTAGCGCTGGCCGAATCCGTGCGCCAGGGCCTCCCCGGGCTGAAGCGAGAGGAGGGCCGACCCTCCCCACGCGAGGCGGCGTCGACGCGCGGTCACCGCAGTCCGGTGGGAGAGGAGGTCAGCGGGGATGGACCTCGAGATGGCCGACCGTGCGCTCGGTGCCGGGCCCGTGAATCTCGAGCGGGAAGCGCCCGGTGGCGCGGGCGGTGAAGCGCAGCTCGGTCGGTGTCTGGGGCACGAGCCTGGCCTCGAGATCGTAACCGTGAAGGTGCAGCGTGAACGGCCGATCGGTCGTCCACTTGAGCGTGACCTCGTCGCCCTGTTGAACCCGCAGGAGCCGCTGGTTCTCCGGAAGCCGGCCGTCCTTGAGCGCGAGATCGAAGAAGCGCGGCTCGGCCAGGGCCCCGCCGATCGCGATGAAGGCGACCACCACGGCGGGGAGCATCGACCAGGCGCGCGGTCTCGTCACGACGGCCCCCTTCTCGCCCCGGCTCAGTTGCCCCGTACCTGCTCGATCCTGGCCGCGGCTTGGTCCAGGGCGGTCGCGATGCCGGGCAGGTCCCTCACCGGCAGATAGAGCGTCGTGGGCACCTCCCAGACCGCCCGCTGCAACAGGGTCGGCAGGTCGCCCGTCTGGATGTAACCGACGGCGTCCCCGCGGATCTGCAGCACGCCGACCCGGAGCGTGCCGCCGTGGAAATCGGCATCGACGGTCTCCGCGCGGGGCTCTCCCGGGGGCGCGGTCGCGATCCGTGCCATCTCCCCCACCGCCTGAGCGAGCGCCCGCACGTCAGTCCCGTCCAGGAGCCCCGTGCCGAGCCGGAACAGGTCCCCCCCGGTGCCGGTCGACACCGACAGGGTCACCCGCAGTGCCAGGGACTTCCAGTCGGGCCGACCCGGCTGGTGGGCGCGCAGCACCTCGATCGTGATCTCTCCGGGTCGCGCCACGCTGGTGGTCGCCGAGCGCGGGAACCCCGGCAGGGGGAGCGGAGCGATCGGCAGGGTGGCGATCGGATACGATTCCCTGACGCAGGGCGAGCAGGCCGACAGGACGAAGCGCTCGAACACGGTCGGCGGCCCCGACCCGGTGCCGTCGCCGTTGGACCGAGCGGTCGACGGCGCCGCCGCGAGCGCGACCAGCAAGACGAGCATGAGCGATCGCGGCATCGGTCCCCCGGGCTCTCGACGTCGCGCGGGCCAGGGACCCGCGCCACGACGATCTTACCGCGTCGCGGGGCGGGCCGGGGACCGGCCCGCCCGATCGACGTCGCCCCGGGCGGGCGAGGCTAGAGCGACCGCAGAAAGTTCAGGATGTCCTGCTTGTCCGACTCCCTCAGCTGGTTGTAGCGATCCACCACGCCGTTGGCCTCCGACGGCCCGTACTTCGAGGTCCCGCCACTCCGGTGAGCCTGGATGGCCTCCGCCAGGTCGGTCGTGCGCCCGTCGTGGAGGAAGAAGAGCCGCTGCCCGAGACCCCAGAGCGGCGCCGTCCGGAACTCATCGGGCCCCGCGTCGCCCTGGACGATGTCGTCGGCGAGGCCCGACCCCATGTTGTGGACGAGCAGGTCGGAGAGCAGGTTCACGTCCTGGTAGCGCAACGCGGCGACGGTCGAGTTCCCCGTCTTGAGCTTGGGCGTGTGGCAGTACGCGCAGCCGACCTCCGTGAACTTGCTGCGGCCGCGGCCGATCGACGTGGAGCCACCGGGCACGGTGGACGACGGCGTCGGGGCGGCCAGGAAGCGCTGGAAGAACGCGAAGTTCTCGATGGCGCTGATCTTGACTACCCCATCATCCGGATCCGTCTCGGTCACATCGTTGGGTACCGTCGCGAACTGGCAGGCCGTTGTCTCGTCGCGCTCAGTGTGGAACAGCTCACTGGTGATGCCCATCTCGACGTTGTAGGCCTCGCCGGAGAAGAGGAGCAGCGACTTGACCTGCGCCTTCCAGCCGAACCGGGAGATCGTCCCGTCGTTGGGGTTGTTGTTGGTTAGCCCGGAGACGCCGAAGGGCTGACCGAAGAGCCGCTGGCGGTTGGCTCGCCCGCCGATTCCCAGCGACTGCTTCGCGCTGGCGTTCGCGGTCTGGTTGGCCAGGATGGCCTTGTCGGGAACCATCTCGATCAGGCCGGCCCCGAACACCGGCGTCGGGATCCGGAAGATGACGTTGCCGCGCGATAGCTGCGCCGCGAAGTCCTCCTGGGCGATGTTGCAGCCGGCAGCGTCGGGGTGGCCGCTGATCACGAACAGGTTGTGGACGCCGCCGTCGCGCGTGCCGTCGGGGTTGTACTTGAACCGCGCTTCCCGGATTGGCCCGCCGGGGGTGATGAACGACAGCGGGCGAGTGTTCCCCGTGAAGGCCGTGGGCACGTCGACGAGGGGATTGCGCGCTGGGCTCGTCCCACCGGTCGCCGGGTGACCGTGGCACACGCCACAGCCAGTGGCGTTGAACCGAGGCCCCAAGCCCTCGTCGACCTCCTCCACCTCTGCGAAGTCCGCCAGGCCAACCTGGAAGAACTGGGTCTGGCCCACGGTCAGCCCCGGGAGAGGTCCCCCTGCACCCGGGTTTCCTCCGCGAGGACCCGGGTCCCTGGCCCTGCTGAACTGGGCCTGCAGCACGCCGGACATCCCGAGCACGATCCCGATGGCGACGATCGCGATGGCGATCTTGATTTTCGGCAATGCATCCTCCTAAACGGACTGGCTGAACGGACTGGATTGAGTCACCCGGTCACTGACGAGCGAAGAGGATCCAGCAAGGAGGGTGCCACGCACAATTCCCCGGGATCCGGTGACTCGCCGGGCCCTGGCTTCTCATCGTCCGGAAACCGGCCCCGCGGGATTCTCACGCGTGAGAATGGAACCGGCGCGGACCGCCGTTCGTTTCAATGCTTCGACCTTGTGAGGCAGCGCCGAGCGCGTTACTCTCGGCAGAGCGCGGCAATGAAGACGTCCGCTGGCCGATGCATCGACGCGCCGCTCCGGGTCGACGACCACCGCATCGCGGCGTCGAGAGGACGGCCCGGCGCTCGTCGGCCGGGCGCGGGCGTGCCCGCCAGTGAGGTCAGGCGATGACGGCGTCGATTCTCGTGGTGGACGACGAGTCCACGACGCAAGACACCCTGGGACTGTTTCTCGAGACCGAGGGATACCGCGTGGCCACGGCCAGAAGCGGCGAGGAGGCGCTGACTCGGATCGAAGAGCAGGAGTTCGACGTCATCGTGGCCGACGTCATCATGCCGGGTATCAGCGGGTTTGAGGTCCTGGAGCGGTCCCGCGTGCTGAACCCGGGAGCCGCGGTCATTCTGATGACCGGCCACGCGACGGTGGAGATGGCCATCGAGGCCTTGCGCAAGGGCGCCTGCGACTACCTGCAGAAGCCGTTCGTCCTGCACGACCTCGCGCGCTGCGTGCAGCGCCTCCTTCGGCGCCACACCGGGCACCAGGACGCCGCGCGCCCGCCCCGCGTCCGCCCTCTGCTCCCGAGCGAGGACCTGCTCGTGGGCGCGAGCGACTCCCTGCGCCTGGTGCGGGAGCAGATCGCCCGGTGCGCGCCCGCCCCCAGCAACGTGCTGATCACCGGCGAGAGCGGCACCGGCAAGGAGCTGGTCGCGCGTGCCGTCCACGCGGCGAGCCCCCACCGCCACGGGCGACTCGTGGCCGTGAACTGCGGCGCCATCCCTGATTCCCTCCTCGAGAGCCAGCTCTTCGGTCACGTGCGAGGCGCCTTCACCAGCGCGGTGCAGGCGAACCAAGGCCTCTTCGTCGCCGCTCACGGTGGCACGCTTTTCCTCGACGAGATCGCCGAGCTGCCCGTGTCACTCCAGGCGAAGCTGCTGCGCATCATCGAGGAGAGACAGGTGTGGGCGGTCGGGGCCACCCGGCCGCAGCCGATCGACGTGCGCATCATCGCCAGCACCAACCGTGACCTGGCCGGCGAGATCGACGCCGGTCGGTTCCGGGCCGACCTCTTCTACCGGCTGAATGTCGTGCACCTGATGCTGCCGCCGCTCCGCGACCGCCGGGAGGACATTCCGCTCCTCGTGGATCACTTCATCCCGCGACTCAACGTCAAGCTCCAGCGTCGGGTCCTCGGGGTCGAGCCGGAGGCGCTTCATGCGCTCATGGGCCACGGCTGGAAGGGAAACGTTCGAGAGCTGGAGCACGTGCTCGAGCAGGCCATGATCCTGGGCGATGGTGACTTCATCGGCCTCCGTCACCTGCCCGACGACCTGGTGGGGAGCCCCTCGACCTCGCGACCGACGGACCTGAGGGAAGCGGTGCGTCTGTTCTCCCGCGACCACGTCCTCGATGTGCTCGCCCGCGCCCGGTTCAACAAGCGCGACGCCGCCCGCCTCCTCGGGATCAGCCTGGCGTCGCTCTACCGGAAGCTGAACGTCGAGCCCCCGGACGGGGACGAGGCGGAGTGACGCGCAAGTAGGAGGGCCGCCGCCCGGAGCCGCGTGTCCCGCCGCAGCGCCCCTCGTTCTCTGCCGTCCGGCCCGCCGGCCTTCGTCGGCCTCCTGGTCCCGCTCACGCGGCGATCCCATCGGGGCAACGAACTCCCGTGGCTCGTGCTCCTGGTGCCACGTGCCCCCGAGTCCCGGGCGAAGCCTGGCCCTTTTCGGTGGCGACCCAGGCTGTCGTGGGCGCCGGGACACTCGGGCGGGCGGGTGGTAGGCTTGACGTGGACGGCCCGCCGAGAGGCCGTGCGAGGGATGCACGAGCACGCAAGGAGGCCACCCATGCACCGCGTGTGGATCGCGAGTGCGGCCCTGCTGGCCCTCGCGTTCGTCTCGGAGGCCCAGGAGACCGGCACCTCATCCGGAAAGAAGGAGATGCCCTTGGCCCAGGACTCGCTCTACCGCCTCGCCACCAAGACCCTGGAGGGCCAGCCCGCCGACCTCAAGACCTACGCGGGCAAGGTGGCGCTCGTCGTCAACGTGGCCAGCCAGTGCGGGTACACGCCCCAGTACGCGGGCCTGGAGAAGCTTTACGGGGACCTCAAGGGGAAGGGCTTCGTCGTCCTGGGATTTCCGAGCAACGACTTCGGCGGTCAGGAGCCGGGGACGGCCGTGGAGATCCGGCAGTTCTGCTCGCTGAACTACGACGTCACCTTTCCGCTGTTCGAGAAGGTCGTTACCCAGGCCGGGGCTGGCCAGTCGCCCGTGTACGCGAACCTCCAGAAGCAGTCCGGCGAGCTGCCGAGCTGGAACTTCGCCAAGTATCTGGTGGGTAAGGACGGCAAGGTCATGAAGTTCTACAAGAGCGGCGTCAAGCCGGACGACGCCGGTCTGCGGAAGGACATCGAGGCCGCCCTGCGATAGCGCTGTTGGGCCGACAGGCCGGAGCGCGCCCGGGAGTGCGGCACCCAGGTCGTGGCGGTGGCGGCGTAGACCCCGGACCGGTTGCCGGGCCGTCCCGGCGCCGGGTCCGGGCGCTCGTCCCGTTCTCTGGCCTCCGCCCGCTGGGCGGACCTCGTGAACGAGCTCGAGGCCGATCCCCGCATCGCGCCCCGCGTCCAGCTCTGGCTCTTCGCCTACAACACCGGCCTGCCCATCCTGTATTCCAGCGGTCTCCTGCGTCAGACGCTCACCAGGACCGTGACCGAGCTGGACCCGCGAGGGACCGACCCGGCGATGCGCCGCATGGTCCTGATCGGCCACAGCCAGGGTGGCCTCCTGGCGAAGCTGGCGGTGGTCGACAGCGGCACCAAGTTCTGG
>JBGQGN010000207.1:0-6964 GCA_041497395.1 Methylomirabilia bacterium | reverse complement strand
GACGTCCGGCTGATGGCGCGAGGCGGGGAGATCGGGTTCCCCGAGATCCGGCTCGGCTTCCTTCCGGGCGCTGGCGCCACCCAGCACTATCAGGGGTACGGCCGGCCGCTCGACGAAGGTCTCGCGCTCGAGGCGGAGGCCGTGTCGGAGCTGATCCGCACGGCCGATGCGCGGGAAGGGATGGACGCATTCCTCGCGAAGCGCCCGCCTCGCTTCACGGGCGCGTGACCCGTTCCGGAGGAGCGGCGATGATCGCGGAGCGGCGAATCTCGTGTGTGGATTGGAAAGGAGTGGATGATGAGCGCTCCTGGGACTGACGGCTTCAGGGCGGTGCGAACCGACGATGTTGCCTGGCGGCCATCGACGATGGCGGCGGGGGTTCTCGTGAAGGACGTGGCCGTCACGGACGGATGGGAGATGCAGATCGTTCGCTTCGAGCCAGGCGCGCGTTTTCCGATCCACACCCACGAGGGTCCGGAGTTCGTGTTCATCCTGGAAGGCGAGCTCGTCCAGGCTGGACGTCGCCTGGGCCCTGGCTGGGCCAGTGTCGCCAGCGCCGGAACGGTTGATGTGGACGTGCATTCGGAGACGGGCTGCGTGTTCGTGCTCGTGGACCGCGCCTGACCACGGTGTACCCAGGCGCTGTCCACCCTACGCGGTCTTCGATCAGCCCTCCGCGTCGCCCGCGTCCGGCCGGAACTGGACGCTGATCCGCGGTCCCGCGAGCGCCGTCTTCGGGACGGCGTGCTGCCACGTTCGCTGGCAGGTTCCGCCCATGATCAAGAGGTCGCCCCAGCCAAGGTCAAAGGCCCGCGACGCGCCTCCCGCGGCAGGGCGCAGCAGGAACCGCCGCGGCTCGCCCAGGGACAGGATCGCGACCACCGTGTCGTTTACCAGGCGGCCCAGCCGGTCGCCATGCCAGGCGACGCTGTCACGGCCGTCCCGGTAGTACGCGAGAGAGATGCGGGCGAGAGCGAGGCCGTAGCGGCGCGACAGCATCTCGGCGGCCTGCGCGAGCACGGGGTGACCGGGACCGTCCTCCGGTAGCTCCGCGACCAGGCGCGGGACGTCGACGACCCGCTCGTACATCCGGCGCCGGTGATGCTCCCACCGCGTCGTCCGGCGCAGCGCCTCGAACACCGCGTCGTGCCCCTCGAGCCAGCCGGGCAGGTGATCCACCCAGGCTCCCGCTCCGAGTGCCAGGTGGCGGAGACCGGGGAGACGGGGGTCCAGGCGAGGTTCCCCGGAACCGAACAGGCTGACCTGTTCCGTGAGCGCCCGCATGGCGACATGGTACTCATCAGATGTTGCGTGTCAAGTCAGTAGGGCAGTGAGTCGAGAGCCTCATCCGGGCAGCGCGGCTACCGCGCTCGCGGACGGCTCGGCCCGGGCCGTTACCTGCGAAGCGGCTCAGCGCCCCCCGGCGACTGCGCGGGGTCCGAGCCCGGCCGGATCGTGATCGGGCCTTCGCCCGGCGACCAGGTCCGTCACGATCCGCGCCGTGCCGAACGCCATGGTCCAGCCCATGTGCCCGTGACCGGCATCGAAGTAGAGGTTCTGATGACGTCCTCGACCCAGCACGGGCGGCCCGTCCGGGGTCATCGGCCGGAGGCACGCGCGGAACTCGCCCCGCTCCCAGTCGGCAGCGGTGGGGAAGAGATCGCGCGCGAGCCGGAGGATGTTGTTGAAGTCGCGCGGGGTGTGGCTCCGGTCATAGCCGGCGAACTCGGCCGTCGAGGTGAGCCGGAGGCGGTCCCCCTGTCGGGACCAGCCCACGAGCCACTGCTCGTCGACGCCCGGGACGGTCGGCGCGAGACCGTCCGCCCGGACGGGGAACGTCGAGGAGTAGCCCTTGGCGGGGTAGATCCCGAGTCGGACACCGATCGTGCGCGCGACGAGCGGCGCACCCACGCCGAGCGCGAGGACGTAGGCATCGGTGGTGAACACGCCGGCGCTGGTCACGGCGGCCGTGACGCGGTCCGCCTCCGCGCGGAGAGCGGTGACGCGCACGCCGAGCCGCACGGTCACGCCCAGCTTGTCACGGCAGATCCGGGCCAGGCTCTCCGTGAACAGCCGCGAGTCGCCGCTCGAGTCGCCGACGTCGCGCACGGCGCCCGCGATCTTGTCTCGGACCGGCTCGAAAGCGGGATCGAGCCGCGCGACCTGCCCGGGGTCCAGGACCTCCTGGCGCTGCCCGTGCTCGGCCAGGAGCGCCATCTTCCGGACGCCCGCCTCCAGCTCGCGCGGGTTCCGGAAGAGGTAGAGCGCGCCGCGATTCACGGCGTGGTACTCGATCCCTTCGGCGCTCACCAGGTCGGTCATCACGGCCTGGCTGTACTGGCAGAGGCGGAGCTTGACGATCGTGTTCCGCCGGGCGCGCGCCGCGGTGCACTCGCGGAGGAACCGGAGGCCCCACGCCATGAGCGCGGGGTCCAGGCGCGGGCGCACACGGATCGCGGTCTCGTGGCCGAGGAGCGAGCGGAGGAGCATCCCCGGAGCCTTCGGGGAGGCCCACGCGAAGGAATGGCCCGGCGCGATGATGCCCGCATTGCCGGCGCTGGCGTCCTGCCCGACGCCGTCCTGTCCCTCGAGTAGCGTGACCTCGTGCCCGTCCTTCGCCAGGAAGTACGCGGCCGTGACGCCGACGATGCCACCACCCAGAACGAGTACTCGCATGCGCGCTTCCTCCGGACGCGAGGATACGGCGTGGCCGGAGCCGCCCGCAAGGCGGCCAGGAGCTCGGGCGCCGGTCAGAGCGTCCGGCGGAAGAGGCCGGGGTAGGTGACGACGAGCCCGTCGTCGTCGACCTCGATCCCGCGAGTGAAGTCTGAGTCGACGGATTCGTACCGGTAGCGCCGTCCGGGCTTTGAGGCACGTGTAGCGCCCGGCGGTCGATCGAGATCGTGAGATCGGGAAGGCGGACGTAGACGACCCGGATCGTCTCGACTGCCCGCTCCCGAGGCCGAAGCGGCGGATGGGCAGCGTGTTCGTGAAGAGCGTCGCCGAGAGGTCGAGAGTGCTCACGGCCAGGCGCTACACGATTGGCGGACCACCTACCCGAACCGACCGCGGGCTCCGGAGAGCCCGCGGC
Organism: Methylomirabilia bacterium; assembly: GCA_041497395.1. Lineage (GTDB taxonomy): Bacteria > Methylomirabilota > Methylomirabilia > Rokubacteriales > DASRDR01 > DASRDR01. The sequence goes on along the minus strand of JBGQGN010000207.1, from coordinate 3,873 downwards.
TCGGGGCTCTCGTCAGGCGAGCGCGGTGAGGCGGCGGGCCAGCTCGGCCTTCGCAGGCGCGCCGACCACGGTGTCGACGATCTGGCCGTCCTTGAAGAAGAGGAGCGTCGGGATGGCCTGGACGCCGTAGCGCTGGGCCAGGGTCGGTTCCTCGTCCACGTTGACCTTGGCCACGACCACGCGGCCGGCCTCGGCGCGGGCGAGCTCCTCGAGCACCGGGGCGACCGCGCGGCACGGACCGCACCAGGGGGCCCAGAAGTCCACCAGGAGAAGCGGCGTCGCCGCCACGATCTCTGAGAAGTTGCGCTCCGTCAGGGGAAGCGTGGCGGAGTCGGAAGTCGTGTTCGTCATCAGATCCTCCCGGCGTCGGCCGGACGACCCGCCGCCCGGCTTCTGACGCCGCCTATTGGACGCTTGCCGCCCGCGCCGGGATTCCGCCGCCGGCGAGGTCCGGCCCCGCCGGCAGGGCCAGAGTGAACAGGGCCCAATCGTCGCCGGCCCCGGTTCCTGACATACAATGGGGGCCGTTCCTGGCCGGGAGTCCAGCGGGCCGTATGGCGCCGGGGCGCCAGCAGGGTGCCACCAAGCGCCACCAGGCGCCACCAGGCGGAGGAAGCGCCAGTGAACGAACCTCGCTACACCGTCGAGCTCGTGACGCAGCTTGCCCTGTTCCAGCTCGGCTACCGGTTCCTGATCGGTGGCCCGCGCCGGGAGTGCTGGGGGTTCTACCGCACCGCGGAGGAAGCCCGCCTCGCCGCCGGCCGGCTGAGCAACCCGCCGCCTTGGTCCAGGTGATCCAAGCTCCAGGCGCGTCCGGCTGATCCAGGACCGTCTACCCGTGTTCCAGCCCATCGAGGAGACGCGTGATCGAGAGGTCCTCCAGGCCGTCCAGCTCGAGCGGCTCCGAGGGACGCTTGCCCGCATCGGGGCACACAACCCGGCCTATCGCCGTCACCTGGGCGGGATCGCTGCCGGGGATCTCGCCTCGCTCGACGACCTCCAGCGGCTGCCGCTCCTGACGAAGGAGCAGCTCCGCGATGCCTACCCGTACGGGATGGCCTGCCACGGGGGCGAGCCGGTCCGCCGGGTCCACATGTCCTCCGGCACGACCGGGGCACCGATCGTCAACCCGTACACGGCGGCCGACGTCGGCCAGTGGCGGGAGATCATGGCGCGCTCGCTGGTCGCGGCGGGCCTGACCGCGGAGGACATCCTGCTGGTGACGGCGTCCTTCGGCCTGTTCACAGGCGGCTTCGGCTTCCACTTCGGGGCCGAGGCGCTCGGGGCCATGGTGATCCCGGTGGGCGCGGGACGGACGCTCCTCCAGCTCCAGCTGATGCGGGATCTCCGGGCGACCGCGCTCGCGGCGATCGCGACCTATCCGCTTCGCATGATCGAGGTGGCGCGGCAGGAGGGATTCGACTTCCGGTCGACGAGGCTCCGGGTCGCCGTCCTCGGGTCGGAGCCCTGGTCGGACGAGCTGCGGGCCCGGATCGAGGCCGAGATGGGCGTCCGAACGCACGACCTCATCGGGATGACGGAGACCGGCGGGCCGGGGATGGGCATCGAGTGCCTGGCCCGGGACGGGATCCACGTCTGGGACGACCACTATCTGCCGGAGATCGTCGATCCGGGAACGGGCCGGGTCCTCCCGGATGGCGAGCGGGGCGAGCTGGTGGTGACCACGCTCACGAGGCAAGGTCTGCCCTTGGTCCGCTACCGGACCCGCGACGTCACGCGCGTCCGATCGCGCGAGCGGTGCGCATGCGGGCGCACGGGCGTCCGCCTCGACCGCTTTCACGGCCGCACGGACGACATGGTCATCTTCAAGGGTGTCAACTTCTACCCGAGCCAGGTCGAGCAGATCCTTCTCCGCCAGCCGGGGCTGGACCACGAGTACCAGATCGTGCTGGACCGGGATGCCGAGCGTGGCGACCATCTGGTCCTGTGCGTCGAGGCGGGGCCGGCGTTCGACCGGGCCGCCGAGACCCGGCTCTTGCGCGAACTGAGCGATCGGCTCAGTCTCACGCCGGAGATCCGGCCGATGGCCCCCGGGGAGATCCCGCGGCCGGTGGGGAAGGCGGTCCGGGTCGTGGACCGGCGCGCCGGCCGAAGCTGAGCGGAGCAGGTCCCGTGGAAATGGCGAGTGGTTACAGGCGGCCGCCGGGCCGTCGAGAAAGGACGGACACTCCATGAAGAAGGTGGCCACGGGGAAGCGGCCGGCGCGACCGAAGCGGAGCATCACACAGCGGCGGCAGCCGAGGCGCCGAGAGGCCAGGGTGACGGCGATTCCCAGGGGCTACCACACCGTGACACCCCATCTCACCGTGCGCGGCGCGGCCGAGGCGATCGACTTCTACAAGCGTGCCTTCGGCGCCCGGGAGCGCGGGCGCATGCCCGGGCCGGACGGCAAGGTCATCATGCACGCGGAGCTCCAGATCGGGAACTCCATCGTGTTCCTGGCCGACGAGTTCCCGGACATGGGCTGCCGCGCCCCGCAGACCCTCGGCGGGACCACGGGCACACTCCACATCTACGTCAGGGACGTCGACCGGGCCTACCAGCGGGCCGTGGCGGCCGGCGCCGAGGTGCGGATGCCGGCCACCGACATGTTCTGGGGAGACCGCTACGCCAAGGTCGCCGATCCGTTCGGCCACGAGTGGGGCCTCGCGACCCACAAGGAGAACCTCTCGGCGCGCGAGATTGGGCGGCGGGCGCAGGCGTTCTTCGCGCAGATGGGCGGTGGATCGTGAGCAGTGCCACCACGCCCGGATCCGTCTTGCTCGCCTCGGTCGCCGAGACGCCCTTCGAGGCGCTGCCGAAGCCAGCCGTCGAGATGGGCCGCCTCGCCATGCTCGACTGGTGGGGCGTCACGGTCGGCGGCGTCGACGAGCCGGTGACCCGCCTTCTCCGCGAGGCCGTGCCCGAGCCTGAGGGGCCAGCGTCGGTCCTCGGGACGGATCGCACGGCCTCGCCGGTCACGGCGGCCCTCTGGAACGGCACCGCCTCCCACGCGCTCGACTACGACGACACCGTGCTCGCGCTGCCGGGCCACGTCACCGCGCCGCTCCTGCCGGGACTCCTCGCGCTCGCGGAGACGCGGGGGGCGACCGGCCGGGACGTCCTCACGGCCTTCCTGCTCGGCGTCGAGGTCATGTGCCGGGTGTCGCGCGCGCTGGCGCCGGGGCACTACCGCGCGGGCTGGCACGCCACCGCGACGCTCGGGCGGCTCGGGGGCGCGGCCGCGTGCGCCCGGCTGCTGGGCCTTGACGGCCCGGGGATCGACCGGGCGGTCGGACTGGCGGCGGCCCAGCTCGGAGGGATCCACGAGTCGTTCGGGACGATGGGGAAGCCCCTCCAGGTTGGCCGCGCGGCGGCTGACGGGCTCCTGGCCGCGCTGCTGGCCGCCCGCGGGATGACGGGGCCGGCGGGCATCCTCGACCGTCCGGCGTGGGCGCGCCGGCTCTCGCCGGACTGGATGCCGGCGCGGCTCGCCGACGGTCTGGGTCACGACTGGGCCGTGAACGAGGTCTTTTTCAAGCGCTTCCCGTGCTGCTTCGCGACCCACGCCGCCCTGACGGCGCTGCTCGACCTCGGCTCGCGCCTCGACCCGGCGGCGATCGAGGCGGTGGACCTCGACGTGTGCCGGACGACCTTGCTGGTGGCCGATCAGCGCGAGCCCGACACCGGGCTCGGAGGGAAGTTCAGCATCACCTACTGCGCCGCGAGCGCGCTCCTCCGGGGCCTCGTCCGCGAGGAGCACTTCACCGCCGAGGCGGTCCGGGATCCCTCGGCGCGCGCGCTGGCGGGCCGGGTGCGTCTCTTTCCCCAGGCCGAGCTCGACGAGACGCGAGCCCGGGCCGTCGTGCGGCT
>JBGQGN010000206.1:0-6976 GCA_041497395.1 Methylomirabilia bacterium | reverse complement strand
GGGCGGGGGTCAGATGCAGCGGCCTCCGTCGACCTCGACGCAGGCCCCGGTGATCATCGCCGCGTCGTCGGACGCGAGGAAGAGCGCGGTCCGGGCCACGTCCTCGGGCGTGTTGAGCCTCCCGAGCGGGATGGTCGGCAGATACTTCCGGAGGAGGTCCTCGTCCATCCGCTCCTTGCCCGAGAATCGCGGCAGCATCGGTGTCTCTGTCGCCACGGGGGCGATCGCGACGGCCCGGACGCCGAACGGAGCGAGCTCGAGGGCGAGGCTCTTCGTCAGGGCGACGACCGCGCCCTTCGAGGCCGAGTAGGTCTGCACTCCCGGTCGCGGGCGGATGGCGGACGTCGAGGCGGTCACCAGGATGACGCCGGCGCGCTGCCGCTTCATCACCGGCGCCGCGTGCTTCGCGCCGAGGAAGACACCCTTGACGTTGACCGCCATGATGCGGTCGAAGATCGCCTCGTCGACGTCCTCGACCGGTGTCGGCGCCTGGGGGACGCCCGCGTTGGCGTAGAAGACGTCCAGACGCCCCCATCGCGCCACGGTGGCGGCGACGGCCGACTCGTTGTCCGCGCTCCGGCTCACGTCCGCGCGCAGCGCGAGCGCCTGCCCTCCGGCACGCTCGATCGCCTCGGCCGTCTCCTTGGCCGCGTCCTCGCGGAGGTCCACCACGGCCACGCGGCCACCCTCGTGGGCGAAGAGCAGCGCCGCGGCCCGGCCGATGCCGGATCCGGCGCCCGTCACCAGCGCCACCTTGTCACGGAGCTTCATGCGAACCCCCTCGGGTGCGGGCGGCGGGATGACCGCGCACCCCCGGCACGGAGTGAGCGTAGAGCACGGCGCCCGGCCCGGCAAGGCCAGCAACGAGGTGCAGCATGGCGGGGACATTCCGGAGCCGACTCCTCGTGAGCCCGGTGTCACGGCTCGAATGCTTCGACTTCCCGGGCAGGGGAGATCTCGCTCTTGGGGCACGCGGCGGTTGCCAGGCCCGGAGCCGTACCCTATCCTGCCTTTGCGCCACAGCGCCGGCCGCGCCGCCCCGCGGGATGGAATCGCAGTCAAAGGAGGATCCTGGTGCGAACGACCGTCTGGAGAGCCCTGCGCGCCACGGGTGCGCCGCTGTTCGTGGCGGCCATCGTCGGCGGACTGCCCGCGCCAGCGGCGGCCGTGCTGGCGCGCTTGAGCGACGACGCGCACGCATCCCAGTCCGCCCGGACGGCGAACTTCGGCTCGGCCCCGACGCTCCTGGTCCAGGGCCCGGGAGCGGCCGCCGCTCAGGCCTACGTGCGCTTCGACCTGACGACCCTGCCCGCCGGCACCCGGGGTGCCGACATCGCCCGGGCCGTTCTCAGGCTGTGGGTTGCCAAGGTGACCCGCGGCGGGATGTTTGACGTCCACTCCGTGCGTGGCGGGTGGAGCGAGGGCGCGCTCACGGCGGCCAACGCCCCCGGCCGAGGTCGGGACGAGCTGATGGGCATCCCCGTCTCGCTGCAGGACCGGAATCACTTCCTGCCGGTGGACGTGACCGAGCTCGTGCAGGAGTGGCTCGACCGGACGCTCGAGAACAACGGTCTCGTCCTGATGCCGAACGCGGCCGGCGTCTCCGTCGAGTTCGACAGCAAGGAGAACGCGGCGACGAGCCATGAGCCGGAGCTCGAGATCACGCTGAGAGCCACGGGGGCAGCCGGGCCACCGGGCCCGGTGGGGCCCGCAGGCTCGGCCGGGCTCCAGGGCCCCGCGGGCGAGCGCGGCCCGGCGGGTCCAGCAGGTCCACCGGGCGCTGCCGGTCCTGCTGGTCCGGCGGGACCTCGTGGAGTAGACGGCCCACCTGGATCGCTGGCCGCGGCGCCGGGGCAGACTGCGGCGACTGCGGCGCCCGTGTTGCCATCCGCGCCGATCGGCGGGTTGCGTGAGTATCGAGCAAGCGGGACGTGGACGGCGCCCGCCGGCGTGACACGCGTGATGATGGAGGCCTGGGGCGCCGGGGGAGCCGGCGGCCCCGGCTCGCCCGGCGCCCAGGGCGGCGGTGGTGGCGGCGGTGCTGGGGCGTACCAGCGCGTCGTGCTGGCGGTCGTACCGGGGACGACGTATGACCTCGTCGTGGGCGACGGGGGCCAGCCTGACCCCAGCGGGGGCGGGGACGGACGCGATACGCAGCTCCGCGATGCCACCACCGGGACCGTGCTGCTCTCGGTGCGACCCGGTCACGGCGGCCGTCCAGCGCGGTCGGACGGCGGACCCGGCGTTGGCGGCAGCGGTGGCCGCGCTGAGGTCGCGCTGGGGGTCGGGCGGGACGGGACTGAAGGCGCGCCGGGCGAGGCCTGTCGGCCGGCTCCGCTGTCGCCCTCGACCTGTCTCTCCCCCGGCCGTGGGGGCGCCAGTGGCGGTGCCGCGCGCGGAAGCGTGGAGCCGCCGCCACGCGCCGGTGCCGGCGGCGCGGGAGGCGACGCGGGGCGCCCGGGACTCTCCGGCGGCCCGGGCTACGTCATCCTCCTCTGGTGAGGGCGGAAAGGGGCGGCGTGGTCGAGCGGACCCGGGTGTCGTACCTGATCGTTCTGGTCGCGAGCGGGTGCACGCTCATTCTCGAGCTCGTGGCGGGCCGCATCCTGGCCCCGTTCGTCGGCGTGTCGATTCACACCTGGACCGGCATCATCGGCGTCGTCCTCGCCGGCATCTCACTCGGGAACTACCTGGGCGGTGTGCTGGCCGATCGCGCGGGGTCCGGCCGGATGCTCGCGATCCTCCTCGCCGCCGGCGGCCTGGCGAGCGTCGCCGTGCTGCCCCTGGCGAGCGGTCTCGGGGCGCTCGCACCCCGAAGCTACCCGCTCGTCTTCCGTATCGTGCTGCTCACGACCCTGCTCTTCTTCCTGCCGAGCCTCCTGCTCGGAATGGTTCCGCCGGTGGCCATCAAGCACGCGCGGACGACCTCGGCCGGGCCGGGAAGTGGTGGGCCGGGTCTATGCCGCGTCGACCGTCGGCAGCCTCGTTGGCACGTTCCTGACGGGGTTCGTCCTGATCGCCCACTTCGGGGCGCGGGCCATCGTCCTCTCCGTGGGGCTGACGCTGGTCGCGTGCGGGACGTTGGCCAGCGCGCTCGCCTGCGGCGAGGCGGCGAGCCACGCGCCGAGCGCCTGAGAGGAGGCCCAGCATGCGCGATGTCCTGCGGACGGCCCTGTGCGATCTGCTCGGGATCGAGTATCCGGTCATCCAGTCCGGCATGGGAAGCATCGCCGGGCCCGACCTCGTCGCCGAGGTGTCACGCGCCGGCGGCCTGGGTATCCTGGCCGGCCTGAACGTACCCCCCGAGGAATTACGGAGCCGGATTCGCCACGTGCGCGAGCTGACCGCCCGCCCGTTCGGCGTCAACCTGTGGCTTCACACGGAGCTCCGTCCACCCGCCGATCCGGCGACGATCTCCGACGACCGGCTGGCCGCCGTCCATTCGGTGCTCAACGGGTTCCGCGCCCGGCTGGGGCTCCCGGCCCGGGCCGGGCGGCCCGGGGCCGTGCCCGACATCATCTCGGCGCAGATCGAGGTGATCCTCGAGGAGCGCCCGCCGGTCTTCAGCATCGGGCTCGGTGATCCTGGCCCGGATCTCGTGGCCCGCTGCCGGGCGCAGGGGATCAAGGTGGTCGCCATGGTGGCCACGGTGGAGGACGCGCGGGCGGTCGCCGCGTCGGGCGTCGACGCGATCGTCGCCCAGGGGAGCGAGGCCGGCGGCCATCGCTCCACGTGGGTGAAGCGGCCCTCGCCCGACGCCGCGAGCGTCGGGACGATGGCGCTCGTGCCCCAGATCGTCGACGCGGTGCAGGTGCCCGTCGTGGCCGCGGGCGGCATCTCCGACGGGCGCGGGCTGGTCGCCGCGCTCGCCCTCGGGGCGGTGGGCATCCTGCTCGGAACCCGGTTCGTGGCGACGCGGGAATCCATGGCGCCGGAATTCTGGAAGAAGTCGCTCCTCGAGCGGGAGGGGGACGACACCACGGTCACCGACGCGTTCTCGGGGCTGTGGCTGCGCACGCTCCGCAACACCTTCACCGCCGAGTACCAGGCGTCGGGCGCGCCGGTCCTGCCGCCGCTGCTCCAGACGCGGGCCGCTCAGGACGTCGTCGAGGAGGCCCGGCGGCGCGGAGAGGGAGAGTACTTCCCGATGCTGGCGGGCCAGGGCGTGGGCCTCGTGCGCGACCTGCCCGGCGCCAGCGAGGTGGTCGAGACGATCGTCCGCGAGGCGCGGGTCGTCCTGGCGGGACTTCCGCGGCGAGCCCGGATCGCGTGATCCGCTGGGGCGCGTGAAGGGGCTGCGGGCGCTCCGGGTGGCCATCGACGTGTCGACACCGGCCGCCGAGGTCGGGGAGGCCGCGCGGGAGGCGGGGAGCCAGATGCCGTTCCGCCGCTGAGCGCCGCCCTCGCGACTCAGTCGACGATGAACAGGCGCGCGCCGATCCGCGTGGACGAGCGGTGCGCCTCGTGGGCGTCGGCGACCTGGTAGGTCATCCCCGGGCGGAGGAGGAAGCGCCGCCCGTCCTCGAGCTCGGTTTCGAGCTCGCCCTCCAGCACGAGCAGGACGTGGCCCTTCCGGCACCAGTGATCCGCCTGGTAGCCCGGCGAGTATTCGACCATCCGCACGCGGATGCCGCCGACCTCGCGGGTGCGCCAGGTGGCCGAGCCCGTCTCTCCCGTGTGCTGGGTCGGCTTGACCGCGCCCCAGTCGGTCGTGTCGAAGGGGATCGCGTCCATCCTCACGGCCGCCCCTCCGGCGGACGGCCGTGAGGATCGGAGGCGGGGCTCACCCGAGCAGGGACCGGATGGCGGCGACGATGTCCTCCTTGGTCGGAATCGTCGCGCGCTCGAGATTGTCGTTGTAGGGCATCGGGACGAAGCGGGCGGCGACGCGGGCGATCGGGGCGTCCAGCTCGTCCAGGGCCTTCTCGCTGACCATGGCGGCGACCTCGGCCCCGAAGCCTCCGCGCTTGACCGCCTCGTGCGCGATGACGAGCCGATGCGTCTTGCCGACGGATTCGAGGATCGTCGTCTCGTCGAGGGGCGACAGCGTGCGCGGGTCGATGACCTCGACGCTCACCCCTTCCTTCTCGAGATCCACGGCCGCCTGGAGGGCACGGGCGACCATGGCCTGGGTCGCGACCACGGTGACGTCCCGGCCGACACGCTTGACGTCCGCCTTGCCGATCGGGATCGCATACGGCTCCTCCGGCACCTCCCCCTTGAAGGGGTAGAGCGCCTTGTGCTCGAGGAAGATGACCGGATTGTCGTCGCGGATCGCCGCGGTCAGCAGTCCCTTGGCGTCGTACGGCGTCGAGGGGGCGATCACGACCAGCCCGGGGACGTGGGTGAACCACGCCTCGAGGCTCTGCGAGTGCTGCGCGGCCAGGCGGATGCCGCCGCCCTGGGGGCCCCGGATCACGAGCGGCACGGTGGGCGTTCCGCCCAGCATGTAGCGGAACTTCGCAGCCTGGTTCACGACCTGGTCCATCGTCATCGCGATGAAGTCCCAGATCTGGATCTCCACCACCGGGCGCATGCCGGCCACCGCCGCCCCGACGCCGGCCCCGACGAAGGTCGCCTCCGAGATCGGGGTGTCGCGCACGCGATGCTCGCCGAAGCGGTCCCGGAGCCCCTTGGTGACCTGGAAGATCCCGCCGATCAGCCCGACGTCCTCGCCCATGACGAACACGCGCGAGTCCCGGGCCATCTCCTGATGGAGAGCCTCGTTGAGGGCCTCGTTGATCGCGAGCTGCCGGGTGCCCCGCGCCTTCGGCTCGTCCCACGGGGCATGCGGGGCGTAGACCGACGCCTCCATCATCTCCACGGTCGGCTCCGGGCTGGCCGTTCCGAAGCGCACCGCCTCGTCGAGCGTCAGCTCGACCGCCTGCTCGAGCTCCTTGAGCCGCATGGGCGTCAGGGTCTTCTGCTCCACGACCTGGTGACCGAAGCGCACGATGGGGTCCTTCTCGATCCACTCGCGCTCTTCCTCCTTGGTGCGGTAGTCGGGGAGGTTCGCGCGCATGCTGTGGCCGCCCCACCGGTAGGTCACCGCCTCGACGAAGGTCGGGCCCTCGCCCCGCCGCGCCCGGGCCACGGCCTCCTTGACGGCCTCGTACACGGCGAGCACGTCGTTGCCGTCGACGCGCGCGTGCGGCATGTCGTAACCGGCCGCGCGCTTCGCGATCTCGCCGGCCGTCGTGCGCTTCGTGTCCGTGGAGAGGGCGTACTTGTTGTTCTCGCACAGGAAGATGAAGGGGAGCTTCCAGACGGAGGCGAGGTTCATCGTCTCGTGGACGACGCCCTGGTTGGCTCCGCCGTCCCCGAAGAACGTGAGCGCCACCCGGTCGGTGCCCTGGATCTTCGCGGCGAGCGAGGCCCCGGCGCCGATCGGGACGCCCGCGGCGACGATGCCGTTGCACCCGAGGATGTTGAGGTCGAGCGCCGCGATGTGCATCGAGCCGCCCAGGCCCCGGCAGTATCCGTCCTCGCGCCCCATCAGCTCGGCCATCATGCGGTCCATCCTGGCGCCCTTGGCGATCGTGTGGCCGTGGCCCCGGTGGTTCGAGACGATGAAGTCGTCCAGGCGCAAGTTGGCGCAGGCGCCCGCGGCCACGGCTTCCTGGCCGACGTAGCTGTGGGCGGTGCCCTTCACGATGCCCTGCTGGAAGAGCTCGGCGACCTTCTCGTCGAATCGCCGGATCTTCACCATCGTGCTGTAGAGGCTCTCGCAGAACTCTCCCGTGAGCTTCATGGCAGCATCCTCTCGCGCGGGCTTGAGATGGGGCCCTGGCGCAGGGGTCTGACGGGCCCGGCGCGGGGGCGGGTTCGGCGTTCCGGTCGGCATGCTCCCGCCATAATACGACGGAGGTGCATCTCGTGGGCAGACCGGTCCCGTGCCGGGCCGCCGGGCTCCGCGCCGGCCGGCGGGGGGCGCGCGACCGGGTGCTAGCGCCGGTCGCCCGCCGGGCACGGAGCG
>JBGQGN010000205.1:0-6982 GCA_041497395.1 Methylomirabilia bacterium | reverse complement strand
GCTGCCGGGCGGGAGCCTCGCCCCGGGGGCGCCCGGTGACGTGACGGTCCTGGATCTGGCGCAGGAGCACGTGATCGAGCCCGCGCGCTTCCGCTCGAAGGCCCGGAACACACCGTTCGGCGGCCGGGCGTGCGTCGGCGCTCCCTGGCTGACGGTCGTGGGCGGCCGCGTCGTGATGCGCGCCGGCGTGGTCGCGGGGGAGAGCGGGCCGTGATGCCGCGCGAGCGGGCGGTCCTGGCCCTGGCCGACGGCCGGGTCTTCGAGGGCGAGCCGTTCGGCGCCCGCGGGGAGACGGTGGGCGAGGTCGTGTTCAACACCGCCATGAGCGGGTACCAGGAGGTCCTCACGGACCCCTCGTACAAGGGGCAGATCGTCTGCATGACCTATCCCCACATCGGCAACACGGGCGTGAACGAGGAAGACCCGGAGTCCCGCCGGCCGTGGGCGGAGGGCTTCGTGGTCCGCGAAGCGTCGCCCGTGGCCTCGTCCTGGCGGGCGACGGCGACCCTCGACGCCTACCTCCGGGGCCACGGGATCGTCGGGATCCAGGGCATCGACACCCGCGCCCTCACGCGGCATCTCCGGGACCACGGGGCGCAGGAGGGCGTGATCGCGACGGGCGACGTCGACCCGCGGGCGGTCGTCGCCAAGGCCAAGGCCTCGCCGGGGCTCCTCGGGCGGGATCTGGTCAAGGAGGTCACGTGCCAGGCGCCCTACGCATGGGGTGAGTCCGCGTGGCGCCTGGGCGAAGGCTACACGGCCCCGCCGCCCGCGCGCTTCCACGTGGTCGCCTACGACTCGGGGATCAAGCGGAACATCCTCCGCCAGCTGACCGCGGAGGGCTGCCGCCTCACCGTGGTGCCGGCCTTCGCCTCGGCGGACGAGGTGCTCGCGCTCGCGCCGGACGGGCTCTTCCTGGCGAACGGTCCGGGTGACCCGGAGGGCGTGCCCTATCTCACCGAGTCGGTGCGGCGGCTGGTCGAACGGGGGCTGCCGACGTTCGGGATCTGCCTCGGCCACCAGATCCTGGCGCTGGCGCTCGGCGCGCGCACGTTCAAGCTGCCCTTCGGCCACCACGGCGCGAACCACCCGGTGAAGGACCTCGGCACCGGCAGGGTCGAGATCACGTCACAGAACCACGGCTTCGCCGTGGATCCGGACTCGTGCGCGGCGGCCGGGCTCGAGGTCACCCACGTCAACCTGAACGACGGCACGTGCGAGGGCCTGCGCCACCGGAGCCTTCCGGTCTTCGCGGTGCAGTACCATCCGGAGGCGGCCCCGGGGCCGCACGATTCGCACTACCTGTTCCGGCGGTTCGTCGAGCTCCTCACGCAGTCGAGAGGCAGGTGAGAGGATGCCCCGGTATTTCATCGCCTATCGGAAGACCGAGGAGGCCGGGCAGAAGCCCGAGTGGGCCTCCTTCACGACCGAGTCGCCCGCGGCGCTCGAGGCGCACGCCATCCGCGAGCGGGTGGACAAGCGGCTCGGTCTGTTCGGCGAGCGGCTGACGGGCGCGGGCGAGGTCCAGTTCCTCGGCTCGGCGCCGCTCGTCGAGTTCCTCGTGCGCCGGGAGGAGGCGCCCGTCGGCGTCTCCATCGTCTACGGCCTGCTCGAATAGATGCCGAAGCGCACCGACATCCGGAAGATCCTGCTGATCGGCTCGGGGCCGATCGTGATCGGCCAGGCGTGCGAGTTCGACTACTCGGGCACGCAGGCCTGCAAGGCCCTCCGCGAGGAGGGGTTCGAGGTCGTGCTCGTGAACTCGAACCCGGCCACCATCATGACCGATCCGGAGATGGCGGACCGCACCTACATCGAGCCCCTCACGCCCGAGGTGCTCGAGCGCATCATCGCCGTCGAGCGGCCGGACGCGCTCCTCCCGACGCTCGGCGGGCAGACCGGGCTGAACCTCGCCGTCGCGCTCGCCGATCGCGGCGTCCTCGAGCGGTTCGGCGTGGAGCTGATCGGCGCCAAGATCGAGGCGATCCGGAAGGCCGAGGATCGCGAGCTCTTCAAGGCGGCGATGCAGCGGATCGGCCTCGAGCTCCCGCGCTCGGGCTACGCGCGCTCGGTCGAGCAGGCGCGCGAGGTCGTCCGCGACGTGGGCTACCCGGCCATCATCCGGCCGTCGTTCACGCTCGGGGGCACGGGGGGCTCCATCGCCTGGAATCCGGACGAGCTGGAGGGAGCGATCCGCTGGGGCCTCCAGCAGAGCCCGGTGGGTCAGGTGCTCGTCGAGGAGTCCGTCGTCGGGTGGAAGGAATTCGAGCTGGAGGTCATGCGGGACCTCCGGGACAACGTCGTGATCGTCTGCTCGATCGAGAACTTCGACCCGATGGGCGTCCACACCGGCGACTCGATCACGGTGGCGCCCGCCCAGACGCTGACCGACAAGGAGTACCAGCTGATGCGGGACGCCGCCCTCGCGATCATTCGCGAGATCGGCGTCGAGACCGGCGGCTCGAACATCCAGTTCGCCGTCAACCCCGCGGACGGGCGCCTCGTGGTCATCGAGATGAACCCCCGCGTCAGCCGATCGTCGGCGCTCGCGTCGAAGGCGACCGGGTTTCCCATCGCGAAGATTGCGGCCAAGCTCGCCGCCGGCTACGCGCTCGACGAGCTGCGGAACGACATCACTCGCGAGACCCCGGCCTCGTTCGAGCCGACGATCGACTACTGCGTGGTGAAGATCCCGCGCTGGGCCTTCGAGAAGTTCCCCGAGGCCGACCAGACGCTGACGACCCAGATGAAGTCCGTCGGCGAGGTGATGGCCATCGGCCGCACGTTCAAGGAGGCGCTCCAGAAGGCGGTGCGCTCGCTCGAGCAGGATCGCGCCGGGCTCGGGCTCGACCGGCCGCCCCCGGACCTCGAGACGCTCCGGGACCGGCTGCGGGTCCCGAACCCCGATCGCCTCCTCTACCTCGCGGAGGCGATGCGGCGCGGCCTCACGCGCGAGGAGATCGCCGGCCTGACGCGGATCGATCCCTGGTTTCTCGCCCAGATGGAAGAGCTGATCGCGTTCGAGGAGGCCTTCCGGCAGGCTCCCGACCTCTCGCGCGAGACGCTGCGCCGGGCGAAGCGTCTGGGCTTCTCCGATCGGCGGCTCGGCGAGCTGGCGGGCCGCCCCGAGGCCGAGCTCCGGCAGGCGCGGCTGGCCCACGGCATCCGCGTCACCTTCAAGGTGGTGGACACCTGTGCGGCGGAGTTCGTGGCGCACACGCCCTACCTCTACTCGACCTACGAGGAGGAGGACGAGGCGCCGCCGACCGCGCGCCCGAAGGTGGTGATCCTCGGGTCGGGGCCGAACCGGATCGGCCAGGGCATCGAGTTCGACTACGCGTGCGTGCACGCGGCCTTCGCGCTCCGCGAGGCGGGCGTCGAGGCGATCATGGTCAACTGCAACCCGGAGACGGTGTCGACCGACTACGACACGTCCGACCGGCTCTACTTCGAGCCCCTGACCCTCGAGGACGTCCTCAACATCGTCGAGAAGGAGCAGCCGCTCGGGGTGATCGTCCAGTTCGGAGGGCAGACGCCGCTCAAGCTCGCGGTGCCGCTCGAGCGGGCGGGCGTCCGGATCCTGGGGACGTCCCCGGACGCCATCGACCGGGCGGAGGACCGCGAGCGCTTCGCCGACCTCCTCCGGAAGCTCGGCCTCCAGCAGCCGCCCAACGGGTCGGCGCGCTCCGCCGACGAAGCCGTGCGGATCGCGGACACGCTGGGGTACCCGGTGCTGGTGCGCCCCTCCTACGTCCTCGGCGGGCGGGCCATGGAGGTCGTCTACGAGGAGGCGCGGCTCCGCGAATGGATGCGGGAGTCGGCGCACGTCTCGCCCGATCACCCCATCCTCATCGACAAGTTCCTCGAGGACGCGCTCGAGATCGACGTCGACGCCCTCTGCGACGGGCAGGACGTCCTGATCGGGGGCGTGATGGAGCACATCGAGAAGGCCGGGATTCACTCCGGCGACTCGGCGTGCGCGCTCCCGCCGTACTCGATCGGCGACGACCAGGTGGAGCGGCTCCGGACTCAGACGCGAGCCCTCGCCCTCGAGCTGGGCGTGGTGGGCCTGCTCAACATCCAGTTCGCGATCAAGAGCGACACGATCTACGTGCTCGAGGTCAACCCGCGCGCGTCGCGCACCGTGCCCTTCGTCTCGAAGGCGATCGGGCTGCCGCTCGCCAAGCTGGCGACCCGGGTGGTGCTCGGCGCCCGGATCGCCGAGCTCGGCGTGCGCGAGGTGTCCGATCTGCCCTACGTCTCCGTCAAGGAGGCGGTCTTCCCGTTCGTGAAGTTCCCCGGGGTCGACGTGATCCTCGGGCCCGAGATGCGCTCCACGGGCGAGGTGATGGGGATCGGACGCGAGTTCCGCACGGCGTATCTGAAGTCGCAGCTCGCCGCGGGGTCGACGCTGCCGCGGGGCGGCAAGGCGTTCCTCTCCGTGCGGAACCGGGACAAGCGCGCGATCGTCAACATCGGCCGGAACCTCGCCGAGATGGGATTCCGGCTCGTGGCGACGCGGGGCACCGCGAAGGTGCTCGAGCGGCACGGGCTCGCGGTGGACGCCGTTCACAAGGTGGCCGAGGGCTGGCGGCCAAACATCGTCGACTTCATGAAGCAGGGAGAGATCGCGCTGGTCATCAACACCCCGGAGGACGGGCGCGCCCGGAAGGATTCGTACCTCATCCGCCGGACCGCGGTCATGCAGAACATCCCGTACTACACGACGATGGACGGAGCGCAGGCGGCCCTCGAGGCGATCGAGGCGCAGCGGACCGGCGTGCTCGAGGTGCAGCCGCTCCAGGCGTACTACGAGGGCCTGAAGACGTGACCGGGGGCAACGGCACCGGGTCTCCTGCGGCGCGCGACCGCCTGATCGTCGCCCTCGACACCCCGGGCCTGCCCGCCGCCGAGGCGCTCGTGGAGCGACTCGCAGGTGTCGTCACGCACTTCAAGGTGGGGAGCGCCCTCTTCACCGCCGCCGGCCCGGCTGCGGTGGAGATGGTCCGGCGGCGGGGGGGACGCGTCTTCCTCGACCTCAAGTACCACGACATCCCGGCGACGGTGGCGGGCGCCGTCGAGGCGGCCGCGCGGCTGGGCGTCGGGCTCCTCACCGTGCACGCCTCGGGCGGCGCGGCGATGCTGCGGGCCGCGGCGACGGCGGCCCGGGCGGCCGGGCGCGACCGCCCCCGGATCGTCGCGGTGACCGTTCTCACGAGCCTCGACCGGGCGGCTCTCCAGCGCGAACTGGGCGTGCCGGTGGCCGTCCTAGGGCACGCGGTTCACCTGGCCGCCCTCGCGCGCGAGGCGGGGTGCGACGGCGTGGTGGCCTCGCCCCGCGAGGCCGGGCGCTTGCGGGCGATCCTGGGGCCGGAGGCGCTGATCGTCACGCCGGGCATCCGCCTGGCCGGCGGCAGCGCGGACGATCAGGCCCGGACCGCCACGCCCGCCGTCGCGGTGCGCGCGGGCGCGGACTACCTGGTGGTGGGCCGGCCGATCACGGAGGCCGCCGACCCGGCCGCCGCGGCGGCCTCGATCCTCGCCGAGCTGACCGCGTGAGCGAGCCCGGCCCGGCGGCGCTCGTGCGGCGGCTCCACGAGATCGGCGGCGTGCGCTTCGGCGAGTTCGTCCTGAAGTCGGGGATGACCTCGCCCTTTTACATCGACCTGCGCGTGGTGATCTCGCACCCGGAGGTGCTGGCCGAGGTGGGCCGCCTCATGGCCGCCGAGGTCGCCCGCTGCCGGGTCGATCGGATCGCCGGCATCCCGTACGCCGGGCTGCCGCTCGCCGTGGCCGCGAGCCTGGCGGGCGGCGTCCCGCTCGTCTATCCAAGGCGCGAGGAGAAGGCGTACGGCACGCGAAAGCGGATCGAGGGCGCGTTCCACCCGGGCGAGCGCGTCGTGGTGATCGACGACATCGTCACCGACGGAGCGTCGAAGCTCGAGGCGATCGAGCCGCTCGAGGCCGCGGGGCTCGTGGTGGAGGATCTCGTGGTCCTGATCGACCGCGAGCAAGGCGGGCGCGAGCGGCTCGCCGCGAAGGGCTACCGGCTCCACGCCGTGCTCACGATCTCCGCCTGCTTCGACGCGCTCGAGTCGGCCGGCCTGGTGGATGCCGCCGTGCTCGAGCGGGCCCGGGCCTTCGTCCACACCACCCGCGTCGCCTGACGCGCGCGGCCCCTCGGGGCCGATCTCGAAGATCTGCGCGTGCTCGAAGGCCGTGACTCGCGTAACGCCCGGGGGCAGGTGCTCGAGCGCCGCCTCGAGCCGCGCGCGGGGCTTCTCGTGGTACTGGCCGAGGTACACCACCACGTAGCGGACGTGGATCGTCCGGAGCCGGGCGACCGCGGCCGGGGCAGGGAACGTGTTCAGCGTGCTGACGTCGGCGGCATAGCCGGGCGGGAAGACGCCGGCGTAGCCGTTGACGAGCGGGCGCCAGTGCGCGGTCGAGGCGAAGAGGCGGAGACTCTCGAGGTGCACCGCGTGAGGCTCGTACATCGGGAGTATGACCACCGCGTCCGAGCCAGGCTGGGCGGCAAGCCACCGGTCGGCGGGCCCTGGATCCGGCGCGACGCTCATGAAGGGGAACGGCACGGCCCAGGCCTCGAGCATGGCGAGGACCCCGACGGCACCCAGCGCCACGGTCCGCCATCCGGGCGGGCGAAGCCGCCGCGCGAGGGCCGCGGCGCCGAATCCCGCCAGGACCGCGAGCCCCGTGGTGACGAGGACGCCAAAGCGGCCCGGGACCCGGAGCGCGTCGAAGGCGGGGACGAGCCCGTAGAGCTGCGCATAGAGCGGCTGGAGGCTCCGCTCCCGGCCGAGCTCGAGCCGCGGTCCGAAGGAGGCGATCACGCCCACGGCCGTCAGGCCGACGTAGTATCCCGGGGCGTTCGGCCACCCCAGCCGGCGGAGCCAGCCGAGCCCGCGGATGGGCCGCGGGCCGCCCTGGACGATTCGCCGCCCGAACAGCGCGATCGCGAGCG
>JBGQGN010000204.1:0-7024 GCA_041497395.1 Methylomirabilia bacterium | reverse complement strand
GGAAAGCTCAGGCCGACGAGCTGCTCCCGGACCCGGTAGCGGACCTCGCTCCCGTCCGCCACCACGACGTAGCGGACCGGCCCGCGGTCCTGCGCGAGCGCCGGGGCAGGCGCCTGGAGCGCTCCGGCGCCGGCCAGGGCGACGAGCAGGAAGGCGTTGCACGCAGTCACTCGCCCGGGAGCACGCACCAAGGGATCTCCCACCAGGTCCTCGTCTCGATCCTACCATCGCCCGCGCGCGCGTGTGCTCCGGGCAGCGGAAGAGAGGGCAGTCGCGCGATCGACCGCGGCCAGGCTCGACACGCCGCGGCAGCGGCCTCGGTCAGCCCAGGCTGGCGCCCGGACCGGCAAGGAGAGAACGGTGGGCGACGGCCTGCTGCGCGCCCTCGGCCTCTCAAACCGGGGCTCGCGCGTCGCGTGATCCGCCGCGGGTCCACCTCCCCTGGCCGCCCGGCCACGTCGTCCTCCAGGCCATCGTCGATCTCCCGTGGGTCCCCAGGCCGTGGTCGACGCGAACGAGGAGGCGCGCGAGCCGGGACATCACCCTGGAGGACGTCGAGCTCCCGGAACGAGCCGGCCGAGAAGCTGAGTGCGCGCGCGGCGGCCCGATAGACAGGCGCGCTCGATCCGCTGCGTGGACTCGGCCGCCCTCGCGCCCCTGCGCGGAGCGGGGCGTCACCCGCCCAGCATCTCCCTTCCGACGGCCGTCCGGCACCCTCTCCCGCAGAGACCGGTCCGGTCTTGACGCCTGGATTTACCTGGGCTAGTCTCCCCCAACCGATTGCGCAATCGATTTCGTCAGGAATCCTTCCCTCCCGGGGGAACTCATGGCCACCATCCGTGAGGTCGCCGGACGTGCGCGAGTATCGCCGACCACGGTCTCGCACGTCGTCAACGCCACGCGCTTCGTCTCCCACGAGATCCGGGCGCGCGTGATGGAGGCGATGGCGGAGCTCGGCTACCATCCGAACGCCGTCGCCCGCTCGCTCCGGCGGGGACGCACGCACACGCTGGGCCTGGTCCTCCCGGACAGCGCGAACCCGTACTTCGCCGAGCTGGGACGGGCGATCGAGACCGCCGCCTTCGGACGGGACTACAGCGTGGTCCTGTGCAACACGGAGGGAGAGGAGCTCCGGGAGCGTGTCTACGTCGACCTCCTCACCAGGCGCCAGGTGGACGGGCTCCTGTACGTGCCCGCCGGCAATCGCGTGGACGTCCTCCGCGACCTGCTGCGCCGGCCGCTGCCCGTGGTCCTCGTCGATCGCGACCTCCCGGGGGCGCCGATCGACGTCGTGCTCAGCGACAAGCGCGGCGGCGCCTACCTGGCGACCCGTCACCTCATCGCCCTCGGGCACCGCCGGATCGGGTGCATCGGGGGCCCGTCGAGCCTGCTCATGAGCGGCCAGCGGCTCCAGGGGTACCGCGACGCGCTGGCCGAGGCCGACCTCCCCGTCGACGAGAGCCTCGTGCTCCGCGGGGACTATCACCCTCAGTCCGGCTGGGCGGCTGCGCGGAGCCTCCTCGCCTCGCCGGACCCACCGACGGCCATCTTCGCCGCCAACGACCTGATGGCCATCGGCGTCCTGCGCGCCGCCGGAGAGCTGGGGCGGCGCGTACCCGGCGATCTGGCGGTCGTCGGGTACGATGACATCGAGCTCGCTTCCTACACGACGCCGCCGCTCACGACCGTCAGCCAGTCAGCGGGCGAGGTGGGACGGGTGGCGGTCGAGCTCCTCCTCGAGCGGCTCGCCGATCCGGCCCGCCCGCCCATCCGCAGGACGCTCGAGACCCGGCTGGTCGTGCGGGCCTCGTGCGGGAACCAGGCGTGAACCGTCCCCGAAGGGAGATCCGATGACCACGAGAGCCCACCGGAAGCCCGTCCCGGTCACGCCCGAGCTCCGCGAGCGCGCGGCGGCGGTCCACCGCTCCGCGATCGTGATCGACGGCATGTGCACGGACCACATCGAGGACCCGCACAACAAGCTCCGGTGGAACGAGCCCTACCTCCAGCGCCTCTTCGACGGCGGCATCACCGCGCTCAACCGCGGCGGCGCCCACTACCAGAGGTTCGCGGACGGGGTGAAGGCGATCCGCAAGTTCCAGCTCCGGGTCCAGCACTGCCCGGAGCGGACGATCTTCGTGCGCACCGCCGACGACATCCGCCGGGCCAAGCGCGAGGGCAAGGTCGGGATCATCGCGGGGTTCCAGACGTCCGTCGTGATCGAGGACGACGTCGACTACGTCGAGGCCCTGTACGCCGTCGGCGCCCGCTGCATGCAGATCACGTACAACGAGCGCTGCTACGTCGGGGATGGGTGCCAGGAGCGGAACCCGACGGGGCTCAGCCACTTCGGCATGGACGTGGTCAAGGAGATGAACCGGGTCGGGCTGGTAGTCGATCTCGCCCACGTCAGCGACGCCACGGCGCGGGAAGCGGCGGCCCTGTCTTCCAGGCCCGTGATCGTCTCCCACTCCGCCTGCGGCGGGCTCCGCCCGAATCCCCGGAGCGCGACGGACGACCTGATCCGTCTCGTCGCGAAGACCGGGGGGCTCATCGGCATCTGCTTCCTGCCGTTCCTCCTCGACCACGACGGCCGCACGCGCTGCACCTTCGAGGACTTCCTGCGGCACATCGACCACGTGGTCGACATGGTCGGCGTGGACCACGTCGGCTTCGGCACCGACCTCACGGAGGAGATCAACCCGACCGAGATGATGACGGAGACCGGGGAGCTCGGAAACTGGCCCAACAAGCCCTACCGGCCCGCCGTCTACCCGCCGCTGCCGTGGATCTTCCCGCCCGAGATCGACTCGCTCGCCAAGATGGGGAACATCACGCTCGGCCTCCTGACCCGCGGGTACTCGGACGAGGACGCCCGGAAGATCATGGGAGGGAACTTCCTCCGGGTCTTCGGCGAGGTCTGGCGGTGAAGCCACAGGCCCCTGCAGGCCGCCACAGGCCGAAGGCCGTCCAACAAGATGATCCGGTGAGCGAGCGGGCGCACAGGTGACCACGTACTTCCTGGCGCGCGTGGTACGCCTGATCCTCGTCTGGGTCGGGATCACGCTCGCCACCTTCTGCCTCCTCCGCCTGACCGGCGACCCCGCGCGGCTGATCCTGGGAGAGCTCGCGAGCTCCGAGGCGGTGCGGGAGTTCCAGCGCCTCCACGGCCTCGACCGCCCGCTGCCCGCGCAGTACCTCGCCTTCGTCGGAGGGATCCTCGTCGGCGACTTCGGCCGGTCGCTCCGGTTCGAGCAGCCGATCCTGCCCATCATCGTCGAGCGGCTGCCGGCCACGCTCGAGCTGGCCGGCGGAAGCCTGGCGCTGTCCGTCCTGATCGGCGTGCCGCTCGGCATCGCCGCCGCGCTCCGCCGCGACCGCCCGGTCGACTACGTGGCCCGGGGCCTGGTGGTCCTGGCGCAGGGCATTCCGAATTTCCTGCTCGCCATCCTGCTGATCCTGTTCTTCGGGGTGTACCTCAGGTGGCTGCCGACCGGCGGGCGCGGAACCTGGCCGCACCTGATCCTGCCCGCCATCGTGCTCAGCTTCGTCCTGCTTCCGCTCACCGTACGGGTCACCCGGGCCACGATGCTCGACGTCATCGGGCGCGCCTACGTCCGCACGGCGCGAAGCAAGGGCCTCCGCGAGTCGGCCGTCCTGGGCCGTCACGCGCTCCGGAACGCCGCGCTGCCGGTCGTGACCATCCTCGGCGTGCAGGCCGCGACGCTCCTCGGCGGCTCGATCGTGACCGAGACGGTCTTCTCCTGGCCGGGGGTCGGCCGCCTCATCGTGAGCGCGATCTTCGCCCGAGACTTCCCGCTCGTGCAGAGCGCCGTGCTGGTCGTCGCCACGGCGGTCGTGCTGGTGAACTTCCTCGTCGACTCGCTCTACGGGGTCCTCGATCCCCGTATCTCGACCTCGTGACCCCGTGGGGCTCATCGGCCTCGCCGCCAGGACGTGGGGTCACCCACCCCCCCGGGCCGTGCCGATAGCGGCGCCGTCGCTCCTGCGGCTCCGCGTTCGGGCCTACCGGCGGAATCCCGCGAGCCGGCTGGGGCTGCCGGTGGCCCTGGCCATCGCCGCCATGGCGTGCGTGCCGAGCGCCTGGCTGCCCTACGATCCCGTCCTGATCAACCTCGGCGAGGCCAAGCAGCCCGGGTTCTGGGCGGGCGACTACCGGCATCTCCTCGGCACCGACTTCCTCGGCCGCGACCTCGTGTCGCGGACGCTCCATGCCGCGCGCCTCACGCTCGTCATCAGCGGCGGCGCGGTGGCGATCGCCACCCTGATCGGAATCGTGCTCGGCATGGCGGCGGGCTTCTACCGGAGCTGGGTCGACGAGGTCGTGAGCTGGCTCGTCGACGTCCAGCTGGCGTTCCCCGTCATCGCGCTGGCCGTCGCGATCGTCGCGATCGTTCGGGGCGGGCTCCTCACGCTCGTCGCGGTGCTCGCCTTCACCAGCTGGTCCACGATGGCCCGGGTCGTCCGGGCCCAGACCCTCAGCGCGCGGCAGGAGCCGTACGTCGAGGCGGCGCGCGCCCTCGGCGTGCCGACCGCCGGCATCCTGCGCCGGCACATCCTGCCGAACGTGCTCTCCCCGCTCCTGGCCGTCGCCACCTACGAGGTCTCCCGCCTGGTGCTGACCGAGTCCGCGCTGAGCTTCCTCGGGCTCGGGGTCTCGCCGCCCGCCGTCACCTGGGGCGGGATGATCGGCGATGGCCGGAACTTCATCTACGACGCCTGGTGGACGGCCGCGGTCCCCGGGCTGATGATCGCCGTCCTCGTGTTCGCCCTGAACTTCGTCGGCGACGGGCTTCGCGACGCCTTCGACCCCATGTCGTGGCGCGAGGGACCGTAGCCGGTGTGCCTGGAAAGGAGACGCTCTTGCACCGCATCCCCCCACGACCTGTCTCCGCGACACCCGTGCCGTCCCGCTCCGCGGCCAGCGCGCGCGGACCGAGGAAGGAGTACCCCGTGATCCCCAAGAGACCCCTCTTCGCCGCCCTCGTCGCGCTCTTGCTGGCCAGTCTGCCGGCGGCCGTCCAGGCCCAGCCCGCCGCGCGGGACACGCTGACGATCGCCCAGTTCGTCGACCCGCCGAACTTCGACCCCTTCAACACCACCGCGCCGTACATCAGCGTCTTCGCCCAGATCTGCGAGCCGCTGATCTACTGGGACAGCGATAGCTCGGGCAACGCGGTCATCAAGAAGCTCCTGGCCACCGACTACCGGTGGCTCGACGACACGCGGCTCCAGTTCAAGCTCCGTCCCGGAGTCAAGTTCAGCAATGGCGAGCCCTTCAACGCGGCGGCGGCCAAGTGGAGCCTCGAGCAGCTCTTCGCCGCGTTCAACTACAGCCAGTGGCTGAAGGACCTCCTGAAGGAGGTGACCGTCGTCGACGACACGACGGTCGTGCTGGCGCTCACCAAGCCCGCCGGTTACGTGGTCTCCGTGCTCGCCTACGGGAGCTTCCAGGTCGCCCCCAAGGACTTCCAGGCGCGCGGCAAGGACGCGTTCAACCAGTCCCCGGTCTGCACGGGGCCCTGGGTGCTCAAGGAGCACCGGAAGGACAGTCACATCACGCTCGTGGCCAACCCCGCCTACTGGGGCGGGACGCCAAAGTTCAAGACGATCACCTACCGCATCATCCCGGACGACGCCGCCCGCGTGGCGGCGCTCGAGGCGGGCGAGGTCGACATCGCGCCCAACGTCCCGCACTCGGCGGCAGCTCGCGTCGAGGGCAAGAGCGGGCTCAAGCTCCTGTCCGTCCCGAGCCTCCGGCAGTTCGCGACCTTCTTCGACACCGCCAACCCGAAGGCCAAGCCGCTGGAGGACCCCCGCGTGCGCCTGGCCATGAACCTGGCCATCGACCGCGCCGCCATCTGCAAGCAGATCTTCGCCGGCCGGTGCACGCCCATGGACGGCCAGCACCTCTCCAAGTGGCACTCCGGGTACAACCCGACCCTCAAGGCCTATCCGTTCGATCCCGCCCAGGCCAAGAAGCTCTTGGCCGACGCCGGCCACCCCAACGGGTTCGAGATCGACTACACCTACACGACCGGCCGGTACCCCCTGGACAAGCCGGCGGGTGAGGCGATGGCGAGCTACCTCCGCGCGGTCGGGCTCAAGGTCAACGAGCGCGCGTTGGACTTCCCCTCGTGGGCGCGCGAGTTCGACGCCACTCCGCGCACGACGACGGCCATCTTCACGGTCGGATTCCTGTTCTCCCAGGACGGCTACCTCTCCATGCTGAGCTTCGCCGAGGGGCGGCGCTTCCGCACGAGCGTGATGCCGAAGGCCTTCGACACCGCGATGGACCAGGCGGCCAAGGCGACCGACGACACCGCGCGCTCGAAGCTGGTGCAAGAGGCGATGGTCGCGCTGAACCGGGAACCATTCGCCGTCTACCTTTACAGCCTGGACGACCTCTACGGCGTCCAGGGGTGGGTGCAGGGCTTCCTCCCGCGCCCGGACCAGACGATCCGCGTCACGAACATGGGCGTGACGCCGAAGTAGCTCGAAGCACGGTCGCCGCGGCCGCCTCCCGCGTGCGGAGGCGGCCGCGCGCACGTCGCGCGACACGAGCGCTCCGTCGAGCCGCGCGCCGCGCGCCGGCGTCGAGAGGCCGGCGATGCGGGCCGGAAGGAAGGTGTCTGGCATGGGAGTCCTCGATCGATTCCGACTGGACGGCAAGCGCGCGTTCGTCACCGGCGGCAGCCGGGGGCTCGGGCGCGAGATGGCGCTGGGCCTCGCCGAGGCAGGGGCGAACCTCGTCCTGGTGGGGCGGGAGCAGGCGGCCCTCGACCACACCGCCACCGAGATCCGGACGCGGGGCCGGGAGGCCTTCACGATCCAGGCCGACGTCGGGCAACCCGCGGAGGCCGAGCGCGCGTGCCGGACGGCGCTCGCCGAGCACGGGCCGGTCGACATCCTGATCAACAACGTCGGCGGCCGGCGTGTCGACATCCCCACCCAGGACATGCCCGTCGAGACCTGGCAGACGCTCATCGATCTGAACCTCACG